>NZ_JBVAPG010000171.1:0-16235 GCF_055413685.1 Bradyrhizobium sp. LeoA1Lang
CTCCTTCCACCCCATCGGCAAGGTCCTCCTTGCCGACCAGTTGACCTGTTACCCATGTCGCCGGTCTATTCTGTTACCCATGTAGCCGGTCAGGACCCGCGCCACCTTCTCCCACAAGGGGAGAAGGAAAGAACGCCCTCGCGGCGCCAGTTGATGCGCCATCTCCCCTTGTGGGAGAGGGCAGCTCCGCCATCACCACCAGGCTCATTCGGGTGAGGGGTTCTCTCCACGTGTACCGCCGCCCGTTCGCGGGGAGCGAGCGCGGCTGCAATTTCAAGCTTATCGGATCATGCGTAACAAACGAGGAGCACGAAGCAATCCAGACCGTTTCCGCCGTCGACCTCTGGATTGCTTTGCTTGCACTCGTTAGGCGGCCCTCCTGGCCTGTCAATCCGCGTAGAACTTTCGCGGTTTCTCAACGACTCGCAGCGCGCCGGTGTTGAGCGCGCTCGAGCACTCGTCTTCGTTTTCGCCATCGAGCAGGGCAGCGCCGCAGTGACGGCAGATGCGCGGCGATATCGCCTGCATCTTTCCGACCATGCGGTCCTGCTGATAGCGCGCGAAGTCGATGATGTTACGCCGTGGCGTTATGATCTTCTCAACCATTGCTGTCCCTCCGGCTTGAGGCCGGGGGTTATCGCAGCAAAGTTTCGCTCAAACGTTCAGCGCAACACTCAAATTTTAGCGGAGAATTCGCGGAGGAATTGCGGCAGCCTTGTTGCCTATGTTTCGACGTATTCAGCGATGCTGGTCGGCTCTGGAACCGCAAGGCCATCTGCCCGCAATCCATCAAGATGGAACCTAATGGCCTCGCGGATTTCATTCTCAACGTTAGCAACTGTATCGCCGGTGGCGACGCAGCCTGGCAAATCCGGAACATAGGCGGAATAATTGCCATTCGCCTTCTCGATCAGGACTGCGTAGCGCATCGAGCACGCCCCTAAAGCCACTTCTTCAACTTGAAAAGGTAGTACGGCACGATCGCTGCAATCAGCATCATCACGAGCGCGATCGGATAGCCGTGTGGCCAGTCGAGTTCCGGCATCGCCTTGAAGTTCATGCCGTAGATCGACGCAATCAGCGTCGGCGGCATCAGCACCACGGCCATCACCGAGAACAGCTTGATGATGTTGTTTTGCTCGAGGTTGACGACGCCGAGCATCGCATCCAGCACGAAGGTGATCTTGTTGGAGAGATAGGAGGCGTGGTCGGTCAGCGAGGCGACGTCGCGCTGCATGGTCTTGAGCTGCTCGCGCATGTCCTTGGACCATTTGACGCCTTCGATCACCGCCGACATGAAGGTGACGACGCGTCCGATGGAGACCAGGCTTTCGCGCACTTTCGAGGTCAGGTCGCCTTTGCGCCCGATCTCGATCAGGATCTGCGAGTATCGCTTGGCTTGGCCGTGGCGTTCGCTCTCCGGCTCGAAGATGTCGTGGGAGACCTGGTCGATCTCCGACCCGCAGCGCTCCAGGATGTCGGCGCAACGGTCGATCACGGCGTCGAGCAGTTCCGTCAGCACCATCTCGCCGGAGATACCGGGGGCGCAGGACCGCCCAAGCTTGGCCTCGACCAGCGCGAACGGTTTCGGCTGGTCGTAGCGCACGGTCACCAGTCGATGACCAGCCAGGATGAAGGTGACCGCCGTGGTACGAGGCATGTCGGTGTCGGACTGGCACATCAGCGTCGCGGTCATGTAGCGCGCGCCGTTCTCGATATAGAGCCGGCTGGAAATCTCGATTTCCTGCATGTCTTCGCGGGTCGGCACCGCGATCCCGGCCAGCCGCTCCACGGCGCGGTCCTCCTCGGGGGTGGGCCTGACCATATCGATCCAGACCGCGTTCTCCGGCAAGGCCGCGAGCTCGTTGGAAACGGCCTTTTTCAGCGCGAAGTCGAAAGGAACGAACACCGACAGCATCAGCAACTCCGGAACGGGGCACCGGCGCACCCAACAGGACTAAACTCGATTCTGGCAAGGGCTTCATGACCGGCGCATTAACCGCCCATCCATATTTGTGGCGGCGGAATGGCGCCGGCGCGCCCCGGATTTGGCAACCGTTGCTGATCTGCACAGAAATCGGCCGCCGATGGCAGGACTTGCGGCAAAAAAGCCACAGCAGAGGTCCCGCAACGCGGGATAGGTCTCTAAACGCTGGGAATAGCGGCAGGTTTCGGCAATAATACGATCAATGAGATGATGGAATCGTGGCGATAGGGGCGCTTTTTCGCGCTGCGAACGCAGATTTTCAACGGAAGTGCACGATGTCGTTGCTGAAAGTTACGCTGGGGATTGTGGCCGCCGGCCTGATGTTGTCGGGTTGCATGCAGGCCACAACCTATGAGGCCACCAACGCCGCCATCTTCAAGCCGCGCGACAAGGAGCTGCTGGCGAAGACCACCTACGCGAAAGTTCCGGTCGCCGAGCCGTTCCGCCGCGCCATTGTGGATTACCACCGCAAGGAGGCGCCGGGTTCCATCGTTGTCGACTCCGACAACCACTATCTTTACCTGGTGCAGAAGGACGGCAAGGCGATCCGCTACGGCATCACCGTCGGCGAAGAAGCCATGGCATGGTCCGGCATTGCCAAGGTCGGCAGCAAGACCGAATGGCCGGCCTGGCACCCGACGCCCGGCGAAATCTCCCGGCTCGGCGTTCCGACCTATGTCGCGCCGGGACCTGACAACCCGATGGGTTCGCGCGCGCTCTATCTGTACTCCGGCGGCAAGGACACGCTGTTCCGCATCCACGGCACCAACCAGCCGGAATATATCGGCGCCTCGATATCCTCGGGCTGCATCCGCATGACCAATGAGGACGTGATCGACCTTTATGACCGCGTCGGCGTCGGCACCGTCGTGGTCGTGCTGGAACCGAAGCACGGCGACTCGCCGTTCAATTCGAAGATGGCGCTGCAGGGCGGCGGCAACGCCATGATGCAGTAGTCCGTTCGCGGAAGACGCGATCAAAAGCGCCGGTTTTGCCGGCGCTTTTTTGTTGGCTGCGGTTTGGTCGCTGCACGCTTTAGCTCCGCACCGTCGGAATCGCCGGCATCCCGCTTTGCATCTTCCGACTTCGTCTTTTTCGACTTCTTGTTTTCCGACTTCTTGTTTTCCGGCTTGGACCCATCCGGCTTACTGTCGGTCTTGGAGTCGCTCTCGGCGTCGGCCTTCGGGTTATCCTTGGCTGCGACCTGGCGCGGCGGCGCTTGTTCCGGGCGCTCGGCCGGCAACAGCGGGGCGACGGCGGGCAGCGGGTCCAAGACATCCCACTGGCAGATCCGATAATTATTTCGCCGCTCCATCCGGTCGAGATGGATGTGGTCCTCATGGTAGCCGTCGGAGCCGGGCCCCAGCACGGTCGTGAAGCGGGTGCAGGCCGAATGCAGCACGGTCTCACGCAGATCGCGCGGCACAGTGCGGTCGGTGAGCGAGATCGAGCGGCCGTTCGCGAGCTTGAAGGCGCGGACATCGAGCGCGTTGGCGCGGCCATGCTCGGAAAGCTGCGCGCCCGGGACGCCGTTGCGGCCACGGCATTGGAAGGAATCGAGATTTTCGAGCTCGTTGATCGTGCCGCCGAGCCCGGCGGACAGCGGCGCGATGTCGGTACGCACCCACTCGGCGATGGTGGCGGCCATGGTGCAGCGGAGGATCGCGGCCGGCTTCACCGCAACCTTTCGCTTGTCGGGCAGCACGATCGCCTCCAGCCGCACCAGATCATCGCCGCCGCAGCCGCCGTTGCCATGAATGGCGGGGATGCTTGGCGCGATGGCGATCTCCTCCGTCAGCGCCTGCCGGCAGGCTGAGGGCTGCGGCGGAGGAGCCTGCTCGGCAGCCTTGTCGGCGGCTTTGCCGTGGTCGGCCGGCGGCGCCTTTTCGGCGGCTGGGGGCGGCTCAGGCGGCTTCGCGGCAGGCGCCTCGGCCGGGCGCGGTTTTGGCAACGGCACCACCGCTGCCCGATGGACGGCCCTGTGTGGCCTTGGCCGGGGCGGAGCGAACAGGTCCGGCCAGGGAAACGGGGCCGACCTGCGGGCTGCCATGGCGGGGTCGGCCAACATCCCGAGCAATATGGCTACAGCGGTAATCAGTGCCATTCCGGTGCGGCCAAACGCGCCACAAGTGGATTTTCGGCTTGCTTTCTCCGCGCTACAGTTCATGTCAATTTCATGATTGGACGGCTCGCCATACGATCTGGCTGGCGGGTCATGCGAGGGAAGAACACTGAGGAGGGACGTGCGTATGCTTGGTTTGATGCAAGACTGGCCTTTGCTGTGTCACCGGATTATCGAACATGCAGCGAAGTATCACGGCACACAGGAGGTCGTGACGCGGTCGGTCGAAGGCCCGATCCATCGCACCACCTATGCGGAAATCCATGCGCGCGCGCTGAAGGTCTCGCAGAGCCTGGAGCGCGACGGCATCAAGCTCGGCGATCGTGTCGCCACCATCGCCTGGAACACTTGGCGCCATCTCGAAGTCTGGTATGGCATCATGGGTATCGGCGCGATCTGCCATACCGTCAACCCGCGCCTGTTTCCGGAACAGATCGCCTGGATCATCAACCACGCCCAGGACCGCGTGGTGATGACCGACCTCACCTTCGTGCCGGTGCTGGAGAAGATCGCCGACAAGCTTCCGAGCGTCGAGCGCTATATCGTGCTGACCGACAAGGCGCACATGCCAGAGACCACGTTGAAGAACGCGGTCGCCTATGAGGACTGGATCGCGGCGTCGGACGGCAAGTTCGAGTGGAAGACGTTCGACGAGAACACCGCAGCGGCGATGTGCTACACGTCGGGCACGACGGGCGACCCCAAAGGCGTATTGTATTCGCACCGTTCCAACGTGCTGCATGCGTTGATGGCCAACAACAAGGATGCGCTGGGCACATCCGCAACCGATACAATGCTGCCGGTGGTGCCGCTGTTCCATGCCAATAGCTGGGGCATCGCTTTTTCCGCGCCCTCGATGGGCACCAAGCTGGTGATGCCAGGGCCGAAGCTCGACGGCGCCTCGGTCTACGAATTGCTCGACACCGAGAAGGTGACCCACACCGCCGGCGTGCCGACGGTGTGGCTGATGCTGCTGCAGCACATGGCCGCCAACAACCTGAAGCTGCCGCATTTGGAGATGGTGATATGCGGCGGCTCGGCGATGCCGCGCTCGATGATCGAGGCTTTCCTCAACATGGGCGTGGAACCCCGCCATGCCTGGGGCATGACCGAGATGAGCCCGATCGGCACCGTCGCGGCGCTGAAACCGCCCTTCGAGGAGCGCACCGGCGAGGAACGGCTCGACGTCCTGCAGACGCAGGGCTACCCGCCGTTCGGCGTCCAGATGAAGATCACCGACGATGCCGGCAAGGAGCTGCCGTGGGACGGCAAGACCTTCGGCCGGCTCAAGGTCTCGGGCCCGTCGATCGCCAAGGCCTATTTCCGCGTCGACGGCAGCATCCTCGACGAACAGGGCTATTTCGACACCGGCGACGTCTCGACGATCGATGCGCACGGCTACATGCGGATCACCGATCGCTCCAAGGACGTGATCAAGTCCGGCGGCGAATGGATCTCGTCGATCGACCTGGAGAACCTCGCGGTCGGCCATCCGGCCGTGGCCGAGGCGGCCGTGATCGGTGTGTTCCATCCGAAGTGGGATGAGCGTCCGCTCCTGATCGTGCAGCTCAAGCAGGGCCAGCAGGCGACGCGCGAGGAGATCCTGAAGTTCATGGACGGCAAGATCGCGAAATGGTGGATGCCCGACGATGTCGTCTTCGTCGAGGGCATTCCGCACACCGCGACCGGCAAGATCCTGAAGACCGCGCTGCGCGATCAGTTCAAGAGCTACAGCCTCCCGACCGCGGCGGCGTAACGAACAGGTTCTCCGTCATGCCCGGGCTTGCCCCGGGCATCCACGCGGCTTGGCGAGAGCCTCGTAGGGTGGGCAAAGCGACTTCATTCACCGCAGCTCAAACGAGCGCCGGTGGAAGCGTGCCCACCATCACGAGCGGAGTGATCATGGTGGGCACGCTTCCGCCTTCGCTCTTCGAGCTACGGCGGACAAGTCGCTTTGCCCATCCTACAGCCGGCGCAAGTTGATGCGCCCTCTCCCGATATCGTCGAGATTCACGGGCGCGTGCGAGGTGCGGTGCAGGGATCAGCGGATGGGCGCGAGCGCATCAAGCTGGCGCTGAGCTTCGGGTTCGCCCCATTCTTTCGCTTTTTGATACCAGTTGCGGGCCTGCGCGAGGTCCGCGAGCGGGCCACTGGCGCCCAATTGCTTGAGCACGATCGGGTCGTAAGTCCGGGCGAGGAGCAGCGCGGCGCGCGCGTCTCGTGCTTCGGCGGCGCGCAGCAGCAATAGCCTCGCCGCCGCGATGTCGCCGCTGGCGAGCAAATCCTGTCCGCGCTTGACGACAACAGAAATTTCCTTCGGATCCAGATTGCGCACGGTGTCCATCTGCGGCGGCGGGGAAGCGGCTGCAGGCCGAGCCGGCGCCGCAGCCACGACAGCCACCGGTGGCTGCGCCGCGACGCTGGCAGCGGGTTTCCAGGAAAGCCGGATCGAACTACCCACGAGCGCCGCACCGTCGCCGTCACGCAATTCTACCGTCACCACCATCTGGCCGACGAAGCCGTCCGGCGGAATGACCGACACGGCGGAAATCTCCGACGCGGGCACCCGCCACTCGTTGGCGGCGACGCGCTTGCCAGCCGTCAGCCGCGCGCCGGCTGGCAATCCACTGATGGCAATGACGGCGCCAGGAGGGGGAGCACCCACGCGTACACCGAGCGGCAGCGGGTCGTCGGCGAGCCCGCTGCTGTCCTCGACGGCAAGGGTCGCGGCCCGCTTGCGTTGCGGCGCCGGAAACAGCGAGGACTTGAGCGACTGCCAGGAAGAGGCGATCGATGCGACGGCCTTCGACTGAACCCCAGGACTTTGCGACGCCGGAATCGCCATGACGAGGATCATCGCGATGCCTGCCGCAACCGCTGCCGCGATCGCGAACCTCGCTCCCACGCGGAGCAGCGCGCGCCTTCCCGAGTCGCGGAGGACGGATGGCACCTCGATAGGCTCCATCGCTTCCTGCATGGCTTGGGCGACGGCCTTGGTGAACATTTCCGAATGGTCGCGACGTCGAGGGTTGCCCAGCGGTTGCAAAAGCGGGCCGTCGGCAGTCAACGATGAATGCTCTGCGGACCGTCTGGGCGCCGCCGTCGGCTGGCCGCCCATCGCTCGCTCCCGCGGCGCGTAGTAGATCGGATCGTTCGGATCAACGTAGCCTTCGTCCTTGCCACCACTCATACTGAACGCTCGCCCTGAGGCGGCTGCCCACCAGCTCCGCTGGTGCGGCCGGCTACGCTGTTCGCGATCCTTACAGCCCATGAGGATGCAACCGCGCACCTCCGGTCCGCCTGGCGACGACCGAGAGCCTAGGTCACTCTTGCAACGTTTCCGGCTGACGCCCGCCGTTATCCTTTTTTGATTGCCGTTCGCCGATGTCCTTCGCCAGGACGGTCCCTTCGCTTCGGTGGTTCCGACAACCTAGAGTGGAGCCTTTAGCCCAAAGTTCCGCCGAGTCAATCTGCAACTAAAGATCAGTTTGATTGAATTGTTAATCGGCGAGGTTGCCAAATCTTCCCGCGGCTCGCCCCATATCGTCCGCAAACCTTGAAATTGCCGGGCCGCCGTGGTCTCAAGCTGCCAGTTTTCATCCGGCCCTGGCAGTGGGCCAAGCCACAACACGGCAGTTCTCACCGATGGCCCGCAGGTTTTCTGTTCCCTATCAGTCGGAGCCGGTGTCCAGCCTCGCCACCTTGGCACGCAACCTCGCGATCTTCTCCGCCGTCGCGGTGATCGTCTCGATCCTCATCGTCCGCTTCGGCTTCCTGGAGATGAAGCCGGCGCTGGCGACCTTCTTCGGCGCGCTGGCCTGTGCGGGACTTTCGATCCTGCTTGGCTTCGCCGCCTTCGCCGCGATCTGGCAGAACGGTTCGCGCGGCATGGGCCGCATCCTTCTGGCCTTCCTGATCAACGCGCTGGTGCTCGCCTATCCCGCCTATCTCGCCGTGCAATATCGCCGGCTGCCGCCGATCCACGACATCACCACCGACCCGATCGATCCGCCGCGGTTCGAGGCGCTGTCGCGCCTGCGCACCAGCGACGACACCAATTCGGCCGTCTATGCCGGGCTCTACTCCGCCGACCAGCAGCGCCGCGCCTATCCCGATATCGAGACCGTCGAGCTCGAGGTGCCGGTGGACCGCGCTTACACGGTGACGCTGCAATTGGTGAACCGGCGCAAATGGCTCGTGATCGATGAGCGGCCGCCGACGCCACCGCGCCGCATCGGCCGCATCGAGGCGGTGGCGCGCACGCCGATCATGGGCTTCCGCGAGGATGTCGCGATCCGCATCATGCCCGACGGCGAGGACTCGCGGGTCGATATCCGCTCCGCCTCGCGCTATTTCGAGGCCGACCTCGGCAGCAACGCCGCGCGCGTGTCGAAGCTGATCGAGGACATCAACACCGCCGTCGACAATGCGAAGCCGGCCACGCCGAAGAAGGCGCCAGCACCGCCGAAGGCGCAGGCGAAGACGGTGAAGAAGTGAGGCGGTGGGTTGGACACCGCTGGGGCCTGTACTCCTAAATCACCCAGCAGCGTCCGCTTTCGGGCAAACCGGACATCGAGCCAACATCGCCGAATGACCGAGTCTGACCCGAAGGCGACCTTAAACTCGTAACCAGCGAGAGGCTGATCGCAGCTCAGCAGAGTCCTTGGTGGGACTTAGCACAAGCGACACGCCCCCCAGGATGCGCAGCAACCCGCGCAGCCACCATACCCCCAGCCACCGAACCCGATGTCGTCATCGAACCCGATGTCGTCATAGAACCCGATGCTGAACCCGCAGCCGCCGCAACCACAACCACGGAAGCCAAGGCAACCACGGAAGCCACCGCAACCTCGGATGCCAACAAACCTGCCACCACCGCAACCTCGGCCGCCAACAAATCCGCCACCGCCGCAACCTCGGATGCCAACAAACCCGCCACCACCGCAACCTCGGCCGCCAACAAATCCGCCACCGCCGCAACCTCGGCCGCCGCCAAACCCGCCACCACCGCAACCTCGGCCGCCGCACCCCCCGCCACCATGGCCGCACCCGCAACCACCGCAGCCGCCGCCGCGCGCTAGCTGCACGCCGCCGCCCAAGTCTTCTCTATCGAAGAGATGGAACGTGGCTAGACTGACGTCGGCCATTTCCTCTTCGCCAAGAACGAAGCGCTGATTCGGCGAGGTATCGTCAGATTGCGGGATACCGGAAGTGGGCATCGTGGATGCGGATGCACTGCCCGCCAGCGAAAGACCCAGTCCGGCGGCGCCCAGCACCTTCACGGCGGCGGCTTTGGTTGTGCGTCTCTGCTTCGAAGCTTGCTTGACCCGTGGCATGGTCGCACCCTCCGTAAGTCGATAGCGCTTAGCGTGGCAAGCGTGCGCGCGGCGCATCCGGCGCGCAAGGGTTACCGTGCGATAAATGCGAAATATCTCATCGAGTTCCTATTCATCTTCATGAACGAGATCGAAACGTAACGCTTTCGGTTGAGGGGCCTGATGAGGTCCGCCTTGCGCCATGACGCGGCCTTGGGGCCGCGCATGGCGCTGTACCGCGCGGTCGAGTCACGACCGGTGATGGCGGCGGCCATGATGACGCAGGAATGCGCCGGGCGCAAAATCATAAGAGCCGTAGCGGTCGCCGCAGTAAGAGACGCCGCCGCTGGCCGACGCACACGCGCCCTTCAACACGGGCCAGTCGGGAGACAACCTGGCAGCAGGCGTTGGCCTACCTCCATTTAGAACGTCCAGATTGGGATAATTGAACGCGAACGCGCCCGGCTCCTGGATGGCGGCCCTTATGGTCCCGTTCGGATTGTAGTCGTTCCTCGGATTATACCCGGAGTCGCGTAGATTTTTGATATACAGGGCGCGGTCTTGCGCGAATGCCGGCGTCGCTGCGGTCGCGGACAGCAGCACGGCCGTTGCAATAGCTTTGAATGAAATCACTGTCGTTTTTCTCCTGTATCGACGGTCGCAGACCCACGCGCGGACAAGACAATGCGGTCACGCTCCGTGAGGCGAGCGTGCTGTTCAAACGCGAGCTACCGGCTTGCAGCATCCGATGCGGATGCCTTCGGCCTTGACGTAGGGAGAGATCGGCCTGTTCCGTTTAAATTCCGCTTCCCGAAGCTCAACTCGGCTTGAAACGCGCGTTACCGAGTCAATCGCCTGTAGACCGAAGAAAGCGGATTGCCGCGCGACAGGACGTCGTGACGAAATCGATCCCTGGCGCACTGGTTATCTGACTGCCCTCGATTACTGTGTAAAGCGAGGCACGTCTGTGAGCCGTCTCACTCCTCGTTTTTTCGTGATGTTTGCTTATTGCCGTGCCGCGGCCAATTCCGGCCCTGACGTGTCAGGGCGGCAACAATAGCGCTTACTGCGGTGGAAGAGTCTTCTGTTGGCCCTTTGCGTCGATCTGCCGCGAGCGCTGCAACGTCCGATGTGGAAGGTAGACCGGACTACGTCGAGCTCCTTTATAAGCCTAGGGTTTGACGTCGCGGGTTGAGACGGGGTTCAAAGCAATGCGCGACAGGGGCGGCTAAACTCAGACCGTTGAAGCGCACTTCCGTTAATGGCCCTAAAGGCGACATACCTCGCCCAGCCTCCAGTCGCATCCGTCGGTTTCCCGAGCCGTTCATCTACCGATCTTAAAAATGTGAATGGCCTGATTTCGAATTAACTAGAGCAACTGTTTGTACGGTGAAACATCGGGGACCATCTGGCCCCATCGGCGAAGTGGCAATGGCCTCGTCGAGGTCCGCTTGGCGTGGCATGGCCGACAAGATTTGCTCACGCTGAGTTCTTCTGACTTCGCCCCAAACGTACGTTCGGCCGGCATTTGCTGAGCTCCACCGAAATAACCAGGCAGTCTTTCTCCATGCATCGAAACCAGATGCGCGGTCTGGCGTTGGGATCAATGGACGATGATGATTTGCAAGCCCGCAGTGAACAAGCTCTCGTCGTAGTGACCCTCAGTACGGCAACGCTGATCGCATGCGTTACCCTTTTCGTATCTCAATTGTAAGGCCGCCGCAGTTGGCGGCGTCTTTCGTTTGGAATGCCACTTCCTGCCCCGAAAAGGGCATAGCGGCACGTCCAAGCTAAAGGTCGGTTCTTAGAGGTAAGGCAGACTTCGTCACTCAGCCCGACCGCCCTGTGGCAAAAGAAAAGGCCGCCCGGAGGCGGCTAGTTCTTGGTCTTCCCTCTTGTGCTTATTTTTTGAGGGCGCCAGCGGCGTCCCGCGCTGCATCCTTCACATCTCCGGCGGCGTTGTGTGCGGATCCCTTCGCCTTGTCGATCTTGCCTTCGGTTTCCATCTCCTTGTCGCCAGTGAGCTTACCGGCACCTTCTTTGATGGCGCCTTTTGCCTTGTCGGCAGCGCCCTTCACATGTTCGCGATCCATGGTCGTGTTCCTTTTGCTGTGCGGAAGACCAGCACAACGAAAGAGTTACGCAGTGGTTCCTCGGAGAACAAGCACGGGTCCGGCCCTGCACACGAAAACTTCTGAATTTGGCCCTTGGCTGCCATCGCGAACGCGAGGAGTAGGTCAGCTACCGGGTCGAAAGCGGTCCAAGATGTGCTGGCCCGCCAATTCCGAATCTGACCCGAAGCGGACGTCTTCTTCCGATGATTGGCGGCTCAATCCACCACCCCCGTCAACACCTCACGCTTACGTGTCCAGAAAAGGCGGACACCTTTATTGAATTACGATCGTAATTTATTATTATGACCGTAATGGCATCGAGCTGAGCCGCTATTTGGCGGCTGCGGAATGCCGCAAACAGGCTCTTTGCGAGGACTCCATGAACGACGCCAGCACCATTTCAGGTCGTAGCGCACCGCGAGAATTCTTGGATCCCTCCTCGCTGGGGCTCGCAGCGGCTGCAGCAGCCATTCGTGAAGGCCATATCACGTCCGAAGCCTACACTGCGGCGCTTTTGCTTCGCGCCCGAACGCTTGCCGAACTCAACGCCTTCATCACCATCGACGAGGCGGCCGTGTTGGCGGCCGCGAGAGACGCAGACAAAGCACGAGCCGCCGGATCGGCGGCTCTGCTGCTAGGTGTGCCGCTTGGGGTGAAAGACAGTTACTTGGCGAAAGGGCTGCCTACGAGCCTAGGTCTCGATAGCCTTGCTCACTTCGTGCCGCGCGAAGATGCGGACGCTGTCCGCGCCATCAAGGGTGCGGGTGCCTTGGTCTTCGGGAAGAACAACCTCGTCGAGATGTCTTACGGCTTGACCGGTCACAACGCACGTTACGGCCAAGTGAAGAATCCGCACGCACGAGATCGCGTCTCGGGCGGCTCCTCGAGCGGCTCTGCCGCATCTGTGGCCGCGGGCCTCGTTCCCGCGTCGTTGGGCGGTGACACCGTCGGGTCGATCCGGGTGCCCGCATCCTTCTGTGGGGTCGTGGGATTCAAGCCAACGACCGGACGTTGGCCGCGCAACGGCGTTGCTCCGATCTCCCATACGCTCGACACGACGGGTGCATTCGCCCGAAGCGTCGAGGACTGCATTTTGCTGGATCAAGTCGTGACGGGTGAACAAACGGCCGAGTTCTCCGACGACGGCTACGATCTCAGGGGAGCTCGACTGGCCTTCGCGCCCCGACAGTTCCTCGATCTGGTGGACCCGGAGGTCGAGGACCGGTTCCGCGAGGTGGTTCGGCAGCTACAGGACGCCGGCGCCGAGGTTGTTGAGATCGACCTTGGTGACGATTTCAACGCCCTCGTCCAAACCGCCACATGGGGCATCTTCGCTCACGAGACGATGGGCGCGATTTCGGATTTCCTTCGCCGCCACGAGATTCCGACCACGTTCCAAGCGATCTACGACGGGCTTAAGCCCCAACTTCGGCAAGCATGGGGCGGTGCGGGTGCTGTCTCGGCAGAGGCATATCAGACTGCGCTCAACGTGAGCCGGCCTGAAATCCAGCGCCGTCTCGACAAGGCGTTCGTCGCTGACGGAGCGCAGGCCATTCTGCAACCGACCACGCCATGCACCGCGCCCTTGATCGAGGAGCAGGCGACCGTCCGTATCGCGGGGCAGGACGTCAGCTACCTCGCCTTGGCGAACCATACCGTGTCGGCGAGCAGCGTGGGGCTGCCGGGTATCAGTCTTCCCGTCGGTCGCCCTCGCGCTGGTCTGCCGATTGGTCTCGAGCTTGACGCTTCGCTAGGTAGCGACCGGACGCTTTTGGTCCTTGCTCGTAAGATCGAAGGCGTTTTGGGTACCGAGCCGACCGCGATCTAGCGCTGTGAGCCATGGTGGCTGCGGGACATTGGTGGAGTTGAGAGAAGATGCGTTTCGAGAAAGGTCACAAGTTGGCGACCCGACGGCACATTGTCGATGTGGCATCGAAGTGCATGCGCCGGGACGGCATCTCCTCGACGGGCATCTCGGGGATTATGGGCGAGGCCGGCCTAACCAAAGGGGCCTTCTCTCCGCACTTTGAGTCCAAGGACGCGCTTGTTCGCGAGGCGCTGGCGAGAGCGCTGGGTGACCAGCAGCATTGCCTTGAGGAAGATCAGCTCAAGGGCCTCGATCTCGAAGGCGCGATCCGTAGATACCTGAACCGCGCTCACCTTGAAGACCCTGCGGACGGGTGCCCCTCCGCGGCATTGCTTCCGGAAATCGCCCGCCAGCCCCTGTCCACCAGGCAAGATTACGAGAAAGCGCTGCGAAGGTACGTCGCGACTCTGGCCGCGCTACTTCCCGGCGAAGATTCTGCCGAAAACCGCCGGCGCGCGACGGCTATCTTCGGGCTCATGGTGGGCACCCTGCAGTTTGCGCGGGCCGTGCCCGACGCTGCCGAAGCGCAGCAGATCATGGATGGTGGCGTGGAGGCCGCGTTGCAGTTGGCGTGGACTCCATCACCTTAAGGTCGGGAAGCACGGAGAGGCTCAGGTCGGACATGCCTGTGAGCCCAAATTACCGATGTCCGCTCGTGGCCCTTCGCGACGAAATCAGCCTGTCGCCTGCATGTCGGCTCTGAGGGGTAGACTGGACCTAAAAGAGATCGTGCAAAACCGTCGCGATTGACCACTGCAGACATTAGCGCTGCGCTGCCATGGGCGGCCGCGTAGCGTTACCAAGGATTAATTTCTTCGACAGGAGGCGGAAAGAATCGATCTTCTAAAATGGCCTCAGTAGGGGGAGATCGAGTCATCGCCATGCGCCACGCCTCCCTGTTGCACGCTGTTACCACAGCCGGTCTGTTCCTGGGATCCAGCCTCATCTCAGATGCATCCGCCGCGACCGCCGACCACGCTTTGGCTGTCTCCGTCGACGATTTCAAACATAGAGACACGTCGAACGAGCCCACCGATCAGACGGCCGTGCATGAAAAGCGATTGCGGGCTTTCATGACCGCGCTGCGGGACGATGTCACGGCAGACCGCCGTTTTGAGCTTGTGCCGTCCTCCTGCGCACCAAATTGTCCGACCGACGGACCGGCGTTGCGCGATCGGCTGCGCGCGGCGTCACAGGCCGGCGCGCAGATCCTGATCATCGGCGGCTTTCATAAGATGAGCACGCTGGTGCAGCTGGCGCAGACTGTTGCCATCGATACGACATCCCAGCGTGTCGTGTTCCGGAAGTACTTCCAGTTCCGCGGCGACAATGACGAGGCATGGCAGCGCGCGGAGCGCTTTGTATCGGAGGAGGTCCGCGACCAGCTGCTTGAAAGCAGATCACAGCAATAGGCGACGCGCGGCGCACGTGCATGGCGCCGTGAGTCCGGTTTTGGCCCATCAGCGAAGTGGTGGCACCTGTAGTTGAGGTCCGCTTAGCAGGGCATTAGCGGACCAGATTTTCTCGCGCTGAGTTTTTCGCATTTTGACCCGGAAGGGACATCGGATGCTAGCAACCGAGACTCTCTGGCATGGTTTGGTCATTTCGGAGTACAACTTGTCCGATTTTCGGGTTCACGCGAGGCCGAATCGATGAGTGAAACCCTTCAAGTGACGGGTAAGAATGGGCTGCGGGATTTACACATTCTGAGCCGGGAAACGCCACGCCCGTTTCGGGATATGGTACTCGTGCGCACCACCGCCGCCGCGCTCAACTATCGTGACCTCGCGCTCATCGTCGGCATCTCAACGGCAGGGCCGTCGATTCCGTATACGCCGCTATCTGACGCGTGCGGAATTGTCGAAGAAGTGGGCGAGGATGTTAAGGGACTCAGGCCCGGTGACCGGGTTTGCTCTACCTTCTTTCCGACTTGGCAATCCGGCCGGCTCGCACCTGAAAAGCTCAGCATGCTTGGTGCTTCGGAACTCGGTGTTGGACAGCAACATTTCCTTTTGCCGCAATCTGCGCTTGCTCGACCGCCGGATTTTCTGACGGATATTCAGGCTGCTACGTTGCCCTGCGCAGCTTTGACAGCTTGGCGGGCTGTTCTGGACGGCACGGGCCTACTTCCCGGCGAGACCATATTGCTGCAAGGGACTGGAGGAGTATCGATTTTCGCGCTTCAGTTCGCCGTTGCTGCGGGCCTACGTGCTATCATAACCTCGTCATCAGATGAAAAACTGGAGCGTGCAAAGGCGTTGGGCGCTACCGATGGAATCAATTATCGCTCCAAACCGGATTGGGCGGCAGAGGCACTGCAACTGACCAGCGGAAAAGGTGTTGATCTCGTCGTGGAAGTCGGCGGTGCCGGAACACTCGCACAAAGCATCCGAGCCGTTCGTCTGGAAGGCACAATTTCTCTTGTCGGGATGCTGGCAGGAGGGACTCAGCCGCTCGATGTTCGAACGATTTACATGAAAAATGTGATTGTACGGGGCATTACCGTCGGCTCCCTTGAGATGTTTCAGCGCATGTGCAAAGCGATCTCCGCGCACAATATAGAACCCGTTGTCTGCAAGGTATTTCCGTGGCGTGAAGCTCGCTCAGCGTTTGAAGCGCTGAAGCAAGGCGGGCATATCGGAAAAATCGTACTTGATTTTACCACGTAGTGGCGGAGCGTTCCGGATCTGGTTATGTCTGCTGTTGGCCCAGGCCGTGTGAAAATGGTGCAACTTGGAGCGCACTGGCGCATTTCGTGGCCGCCGAGCTTCTAATTCGGTGGAATCGACCTCCTGTCATCTCAGTGGCAGCCTGGAGCTTCAGGTAGGCG
>NZ_JBVAPG010000172.1:0-16106 GCF_055413685.1 Bradyrhizobium sp. LeoA1Lang
GCCATCAGACTCGCTCGAAAGCGAATCCAACCCGCACACATCATCGCATGGTCACTTTGGCGTAGAGCTCACCAGGCCGCCGCCCAGCGCGCGCACTTCAAAACAAAAAGACAACTGTAATGCTAGGGCGATACGTGCTGAATGCTTCAGGCAGGCCAATGAGGCGGCAAGAGCCCAAGTGGGCATGCTTCTGCTAATCCCGCTGCCACTGCCGAAGGAAACGCTGTTGGCGCAGACGCCTACTACTCGTGCATCCGTAGAAACGGACTCCGAAGGTAAACACACCCTCGGCGAGGATCGGTCTCACCTGCATCCACTTGCGCTTGGACAGCCGAAATGTCCCCGAGCGCGAGATACTCACGCAGGTCCGGCAGATCCTCGACGAGGACTGCCCTGCTCCGCTTCAATCCGCTTCAGTTCATCAGCAACCCTCAGACGGCTAAGCGGCAACGCATAAGCACTTGCCGTGCAAGCTATTGCGACCGCCGTCGTCTGAACCAGTTGCCATCGTTTGAGTGATGCTGCACTGCATGAGTCCGCATGCGGCCCAAAAACGGACATGCAGGGAATTTCGGCCGAACTTCTGAGACGGCATTCTGTTTTCGCTACGGCCTGCTTCGCTTCGGACGCAACGACGATTTCGATGCTTGGCCCGCGACAGAACGACCCGACGGGCAAATCACTCGAAAGTCTGTCCACCCTTGCAGCGAAAAATATTCCGCTTTCGCCGTCGGGCAAATCAGTGATTTAACTCCGCGCGTCTCACCCAAGATGAGGGGCGGCTCGCGATCGTCACGAACGTTGCGGTGAGATGCGGTGGACGTCGGTGTGGCGATAGACGAACGCAACATTGGCGGACGGCGAAGTCGTGTGGTCCTGGCGCCCCGACGCTGGCGCTAAGTTTTTCGCGCGAAGAAGTTCGCGCTTGAGATGACGGTGGCAAGAAAGCCCGGTCACCGGGGAGAGCACGAAATAAGCCGTAACACCATCGCGCAGGGAAAGCCGGAATGCTTCGGTTGAACCTGTGGTCCTACCCCCGTGCTTTTTGTTGCACGGGACCCATGGGTGCAACCGGCACCCGGCTTTCCCTGCGCCCTCTACTCAAGGAGAGGGTGAAACGAGACGCAAAGCTCGGACGCCAAGCGCCGCGAGAACGCGGGCCCACATCCTCTCCTTAAACTCCACCGTCGTGCCCCGCGCAGGCGGGGCATCCGCCTTCGCGGACGATGACAGCGGAGAAGCTGTTTGAAATTCAAATCAGACCTACACTGCGGGTGCGGCTATGCATCTTCGGCAGAACCGCCGGCGCGGGGTCGTTCCGGCACAGGCAGCCGCGTTGGCCTGTTTTCCTAACTCTGACAGGCAGTTGTGCGAGCGCATAAGACTACCCTGCAGAGCGATATGCATTTTGTGCCAAGTATTCGCGCAGTTGCCCACAGGTAATACTGGCCCTACAATACAACCGAGATTTCGCGGCGCCTCGGATCTCGAATCGACTTGATGGCGTTACCTGCTCTTCTTTTGCGACCGAAATCGCTCTTCCCGATTCCCTGTGTCTCCTTGCTGTAAGCCTAGTTGACCCGAGTGATTAGTAGTTCTGTTTTCGGGGGAGAACAGAAATGGCGTGGAGTAGAGTTTTTGATTTATCTGATCCGTCGCAGTGCAAGGCAGTTATTTGGTCCGCGGATATCGAACTTTTTCCGACCGCGAAAGGAAGCTTTCATGCCGAAATTGCGCAGATCGGCATAAACAGGCTTCTGGTGCAACGATATCGAGTGTCGCTGCCACAGGTTAACACCGTCGCGGTCAGGCCAGGCCGCAGATCAATTGGCTTTCTTGCCGAGCCCAATGGAACAGCCTTCCTGCACTGTGGCCTGGAGGTCTTGGCCAGCGATATCGTCGTGAACAGGTCCGACGTCGTACATCAACGATCTGGCGCAAACCTCCACTATGGCACGATCTCTCTTGCGGCTGATGACTTTGATGCTGCTGCCGAGGCAGTACTCGGTCGCGAGTTTGTCGAAATGCCGCAGAAACGAGTTATCCGCCCGCATTCTGCGGCGATGCTCCGACTGCTGAAACTGCACAAGAGCGTTGGGCTGCTCGCTCATGACATGCCGGATGTTCTCGAAATCCCGGAAGTGGGGCGGGCACTGGAGAATGAGCTCACTTATGTGATGGTGAGGTGCGTTGCCGAAGGTGCTGCTGCAGAGTCGAGAACTGGTAGCCGTCGCCACGACGCCATCGTCGCGCGTTTTGAAGAATTCCTGGAGGCCAACCCCGACCGGCCGCTTTATCTTGCGGAAATCTGCGCGGGGATTGGCGTCGCGGAGCGCACGCTCCGCGCCTCCTGCGAAGAGCATTTGGGAATGGGGCCGATCCGTTATCTCACCCTGCGCCGAATGCACCTCGTACACCGCGCGCTCCTGGGCTCGGACCATTCAAAGAGAACCGTCACCCAGATTGTCACCGACCACGGTTTTTGGGAACTCGGCCGCTTTTCGGTTGCCTACCGCACACTGTTTGGCGAGGCGCCATCGCGTACCTTGCGGCGATCGGTCGAGCTGCCCGAAACGCGTCTCAATCGCCCAACATCGCTTGCAGCCACAAACTTGCGGGCAGCTTGAGCCAGACAGGGACTTATTACAATGTCGTGGGCAAGAGTTCTTAGATTTACCGACCCGTTTCCCTGTCAGGCGGCCGTTCAAGCTACTGATGTTGAGATACTCCCTACAACGAAGGGAGATTTTTGGGCCGAGATTACACAGATCGGCATGACCAAACTTTGGATGCAGCGTTTCACTATATCTTTGCCGCAAATCAGCAACGTTGCGTGCAAACCCGACCGGCGATCGATCCTCTTTCTCACCGAATCCAATTCGTCCCCACTACAGCACTGCGGCCAGGAAGTCTTGCCTGGTGACATCATCATTAACAGAACTGACGTTGCACATCATCGATCCGGCCATGATTATCATTTAGGAGCGATGTCCCTCCCGACCGATGAATTCGACGCCGCGGTCGAAGCGATAGCCGGCGGTGGTTTCAGCAAGCGGCTGGACGAGCGTAGCGTTCACCCGAATCCTGCGTTGATGTCGCGGCTGATGAAGCTGCACAAGGTGGTCGGACAACTCGCCCATGAAACTCCCGATGTACTCGCAATACCGGAAGTGCTTCGTGCCCTCGAAAGCGAACTGGTGTATGTCATGGTCCGGTGCCTCGCGGAAGGCGTCGTGCTGGAAACGACCATGGGCGACCGTCGCCATGACGCGATCGTCGCGCGGTTCGAGGCGTTTTTGGAGGCCAATCCCGACCGCCCACTTTATCTCACGGAGATCTGCGCGGCGGTTGGTGTCGCCGAACGCACCCTTCGCGCCTCCTGTGAGGAACATTTGGGCATGGGACCGATCCGTTATCTCACCTTGCGCCGAATGCATCTCGTGCGGCAGGCGCTCTTGAGGTCGGACCCATCAACGGCAACTGTGACGCAAATCGTCACCGACCACGGCTTTTGGGAACTGGGGCGCTTTTCAGTTGCCTACCGAATGTTTTTCGGAGAATCGCCATCATGCACCTTGCGGCGCCCGCCGGCGGACCCGAGGGTTCGTCTCGACCGCCCATCAACCATTGCTTTTGCCGGGCCCGGCCTCGCCTGAACCGGATGCGCGTGATCGCAAACGCGCGGTCGCCTGCGAAAAAACCGTGACGCTACGCGCGGTCTTTCCACTGAGGGGACACCCATGGTCGCAGCACCTGGTCGAGACTATCGGCCGGCTTGCCGGATTTGCATATTCTTCACATTCCACCCCCACCATCGACCTTCCGAACCCGCATAGCCGACAGCGGCCGACTGCTTGATGCTGCCTCCGTCGATGAGACCGGACCGTCCACCGGTCCGATGGGACGGCGCAAATGGCAGAAGGCGCAACACTCACGTTTGGCGACGCCGACGGCTATGCCGCAGGATTCGGCGATGCACGTATCAATCTGACGATAACGGGTGCCGGCGATTTCGAGGCGCGGTTAACACGGTTGAGATTGAACCATCTGGAATTGTGTCGGTGCCGCGAAATCCTTCCGCGCATCGCATATATTTCGCTGCCCCCCGAACGGATATTCCTTTCTTTTCCGGTCGGTACCGCGTCCCTCGTGTCCGACGGGCTTGTCTTGCGGAACGGCGACATGGTTTTGCACGGTCGTGGCGAGAGCACCCATCAGCGCTCCCACGGCGCATCCCAATGGGGCTTGATAGCCTTATCGCCGGACCAATTAAGGACTTGCAGCAAGGCCTTGACTGGACGGGAAATCGCGCCGCCGCCCGTGAGCAGAATGCTCCACCCTGCCCGCGCGGATATATCAAGATTTCGTCTTCTCTTCAGAGAAGCTTGCTACCTTGCAGAGGCTGGACGGAAACTGATCGAGCGTCCCGAGGTAGCAAGAGCGCTGGAGCAGGAATTGCTTCACGCGATCATCAATTGTCTGACCGCCGACGACATCGACAACAACAACTCCAAGGCAAGACACCATCACGCCGCCGTCATGCGTCGTTTCGAAGATGGCCTAAGCAAACGCATCGATCAAAGACTCAAAATGCCCGCGCTTTGTGCCGAGATCGGCGTACCGGAGCGCAGCCTGCGGATGTGTTGCGCGAAGTTCCTCGGCGTAAGCCCCGCACGATATCTCTTGTTGCGACGATTGAATCAGGCGCGTTCGGCACTGCGACGTGCCGATCCTTCGATGGCCACGGTCGCGGAGGTCGCGCGAAATCATCAATTCCTGGAGCTTGGGCGCTTTGCGGTGACGTATCGCACCACCTTCGGCGAATCGCCTTCCGTCACGCTGCAACGCGATCCGTAATCCGCCGAAAGCGCATAGTCAGCCCTGCGAAGCCAACACTAGCTTCAGCCTCGTATACGACCAGGCTTAATCTGCCGAATGTGCATAGCGCATTCAGGGCGCTTCGCCCAATTTGCCGTCGCAAAGCGTCCGACCGATTGCCGGTTGCGATCTCGCATGAATCGGCAAAGCCAAGTTGTCGGCGGGTGGAGGTGGGCGAAGGCTGCGGCCCGGGCTTTCGGCAGCCGCCAATTAAGGAAGCAACCATGAGCATGTACCGACCAATTTCGGGCGCTCTTGTCTTGGCGTGTGCCGCCATGACAATGGCAAGCATTCCTGCCTCCGCCCAGCAGGGACAAAAACCCAACATCCTCTTCATCATGGGCGACGACATCGGCTGGATGCAGCCAAGCATCTATCACCGCGGCCTGATGGTCGGCGAAACGCCGAGTATCGATCGCATCGGCAACGAGGGTGCCATCTTCATGGACTACGTCGCGATGCAGAGCTGCACCTCCGGCCGCAATGCGTTCTTCACTGGCATGTATCCGCTGCGCACCGGCATGATCCCGCCACAGCTCCCGGGGAGCCCGTCCTACCTGCGGCCCGGCACGCCGGCCCTCGCCCAGTTCCTGTTCGATCTCGGCTACACCACCGGCGAATTCGGCAAGAACCATCTCGGCGACCACACCGATGCCCTGCCGACGGCACACGGCTTCCAGGAATACTGGGGCTATCTCTACCATCTCGACGCGATGCAGCAGGTCAGCTTCCCTGACATCAACAAGACGCCGCTGCAGCAGACCGTGGCGCCACCCTGCAAGAATACGCCGATCCCGGGCGTGCCCGAAGTGCCCGGCGCGGTGGACCCCAAGACCACGCTGTGCCTCACGCCCCCGCGCAACATCCTGTCGTGCAAGTCCTCAGACGGCACGAGCAAGAATCAGATGTGCAGCGACGAAGGGCCGTTGACCCTGGATCGCTCGCGGACCGTGGACGAGGAGATTTCAGAGAAGGTCGTCGATTTCCTCGATCGCAATGACCCGAAGAAGACCGGCAAGCCATTCTTTGTCTGGTACAACCCGGCGCGCATGCACGTCGTCACCGTGCTGCCGCCGAAATACGAGGCCATGGTCGGCGAGCGCGGCGGCAAGGACTGGGGACTCAACGAAGCCGGCATGAAGCAGATGGACGACAATATCGGCGGCGTCCTCAAGAAGCTCGACGACATGGGTCAGGCCAACAATACGATCGTTGTATTCACGACCGATAATGGTGCTGAGGCGATCTCCTTCCCGGACGGCGGCGTGACCCCGTTTAAGGGCCAGAAGGGCGAGGCCTGGGAAGGCGGCTATCGCGCACCTATGGTGATCAAATGGCCCGGTGTCATCAAGCCAGGCACGGTCAAGAACCAACTGTTCGCCGCGCTCGACTGGGTTCCCACGTTGGTCGACGTCGCCGGCGGACCCAAGGGCGACGAACTGAAGCAGCAGATCGAGGCAGGGCGGTACCCCGGCATCGTCAAGACGACGCTCGATGGCGTCGACCAGCGCGAGTACCTCGAAGGCAAGTCCGACAAGTCGGCGCGGGACTACTTCTTCTACTTCTCGGGCGCAACGCCGTCGGCGGTGCGCTACAAGAATTGGAAGATGTACTACACCATGTCGCAGCCCGGGCCGGCCGGCTGGATCATGCCGCTCATCCCCTTCCACTTCACTTTGGTCCAGAACATCAAGCGTGATCCCTTCGAGCAGGCTGTCGGCGTTGACCAGAAGACGGCCATGAGCACGGGCGGCGTGCTCGGCGCCCCGGCGACCGCCTTCCAGTACGACTGGAACATGCTGCCGATCGGTCAGCGGTTGTGGCTGGAGCACCTGTCCAGCTACGAGAAGTTCCCGCCGCTGCAGGCCCCGGAGAGCTACAACCTCAGCCAGATCCTTGAGGAGGTCAAGAAGGCCAACTCCCGCGCCGCGAGCGACTAGCCGCGTGAAGCGAGCATGACCTGAATATGCGGACGCCCCACAGGGCGTCCGCCCACCACAGGCGAAGCGATGAACGCGCTTCCCATGCAACCCCTCCGAGAGAACGTCAACCGATCCATGCGTTTGGGCAGCAACAGCCAAGGAGTTGCTCATGACCATGAAGAATACCACGAGTCCAATCGATCACGCCTTCCTGCTTGTGCCGGCGCAAGCGATCGTGGCCCAGAACATCGCAAGCTTCCGCGAATTCCCGCCGCGCCAACGGCCCGGCAGCTTCTCGGTCGAACAGGCAATGGAGAAGCTACGGCTCTCCCACCCTCGTCGAACTAGGAGGTGATCATGCCGTCTCTGTTGCACTGTCAGACGAACCGCCGCGTTCTGCTTTCGATCTTGACGCTGTTGCCTGCCTTGTCCAGTCCGCTTCTGACGGTCCCGGTATTGGCACAAACAACGTCTCAGAATCCGTTGCCTTCATGGAACGATGGGGCCGCGAAACAGGCGATCCTCGACTTCGTGCGCGTCACAACCGACACTGCGAGCCCCAACCACGTGCCAACAGAGGATCGGATTGCCGTCTTTGATCAGGACGGCACGCTCTGGGTCGAGCATCCGATGTACACGCAAGTGGTCTACTGTCTGGAGCGTGTCCCGGCAGTGGTCGAAAAAAAGCCGGAGCTCAAGGACGTCGCGCCATTCAAGACCGTGCTTTCGAGCGACCGGGAGGCGATCGCCAAGCTTTCCTTGACGGACCTCGAGGAAATCCTCGCCGCAACGCTGACCGGCATGTCAGTGGACGAGTTCAACGCCGAAGCCAAGAAGTGGATTGGAACCGCGCGGCATCCGCGCTGGAAGCGCCCCTATACCGAGCTCGTTTATCAGCCGATGCTCGAGGTCCTGCGATTCCTGCGCGACAACGGCTTCAAGACCTTTATCGTGACCGGTGGAGGGCAAGACTTCGTGCGTGTATACGCCCAACAGGTCTATGGCATCCCGCCTGAGCAGGTGGTCGGTACCGCGGGCGGAACGAAATATGGCTACGGCAAGGACGGCAAACCGTTCCTGACCAAGGAACCGAAGCTCATCCTGAACGACGACAACGCGGGCAAGCCAGAAGGGATTCACCTCATGATCGGGCGCCGGCCGTATGCGGCGTTCGGCAACTCGACGGGCGATCGCGAGATGCTGGAGTGGACCGGTGCAGGTAATGGTACGCGGCTGAAGATGCTGGTGCTGCATGACGATGCCGCCCGCGAATACGCCTACGGCCCGGCGCAAAGTCTGCCGGACACCAAGGTCGGCACTTTCACTCCCGCGCTTTATGACGAGGCCAAGAAGGACGGCTGGACAGTGATCAGCATGAAAAACGATTGGAAGCGAGTGTTTCCGTTCGAGCACTAGCGCCGATTCTGAAGGGAGCGCGGCAGGCGATGAACCGACTCAGCCGGCAACGCCGCGACAAACATTTTGCCGAATCTGCATAGCGTGGGACAGCATCAGAGGATTTGCTGGAATTCGCCCTTAGCCTGCAGCGGATAGCAATTCGTGGCGCGCAGCGACAATAGAGCAGATAAGAACCAGAGGCCACCGACGCGCGCCGCCACGTTGATGGCGATGGCAGTCCTCGTATTGGGTGGCGCTGCACTCCTGTTTGCCATCAACAGCGGTGTCATCCTGCCTGCAACTTTTCGTTCAAGCGAGGTGGCTCCTGCTGCCGTCTTTGTCGGCAGTGAAGCCTGCGCCGGGTGCCACCAGGCCGAAACCGCGTTATGGAAGGAGTCCCAGCACAAGCATGCCATGCAGCACGCCACCGTCGCTTCCGTGTTTGGGAATTTCGATGATGCCAGTTTCGATTATTTCGGCGTCCATTCGCGGTTCTTCAAAAAGGACAACAAATTCTTCGTCGAGACCGATGGTCCTGACGGCAAGCTTGCGAGCTTCGAGGTCAAATACACCTTCGGCATTGATCCGCTCCAGCAATATCTGATCGAATTCCCGGATGGCCGCCTGCAGGCGCTCTCAATCGCCTGGGATAGCCGGCCGAAGGACAAGGGCGGGCAACGCTGGTTTCATCTCTACCCCAATGAGGAGATCAAGCACGACGACGTGCTGCACTGGACCAAGCTCAATCAGAACTGGAATTTCATGTGTGCGGAGTGCCATTCAACCGGCGTCCGGAAGAACTACGACGTGGCCGAAGATCGCTTCCGCACGACGTGGACGGAGATCAGCGTCGGCTGCGAGGCATGCCACGGCAAAGGCTCGCGGCACGTCGATTGGGCCCACAGCCAACGCAGTTGGTTTGGGAAAGACGATGACCCGCGCAAAGGGTTAGCCGTCTTGCTGAACGAGCGAGATGGCATTACCTGGCACCCCGATCCGAAGACCGGCAACCCGCAACGCAGCATCGCCCCTGCGGTGACACGCAGGGAGGTCGAGACCTGCGGATTGTGCCACGCCCGACGCGGTGAATTTTCGGAAGATTGGGTACCAGGACAACCATTGTCCGACACGCATGCCGTTTCCCTCCTTGCTGCTGCCCTGTATCACGCGGACGGGCAGATGCTCGACGAGGTGTACAATTACGGCCCGTTCAAGCAGAGCAAGATGTTCGCAGCCGGCGTGACCTGCAGCGATTGCCATGAACCCCATGCAGCCAAGCTCCGCGCTCCAGGCGATGGCGTTTGCCTGCAATGCCATGCCGCCGACAAATATGAAGTTGCCTCACATCATCGCCACGAAGGCGTTACGCCGGCCGTGGCTTGCGCGTCATGCCACATGCCCGTCAGCACCTACATGGTGGTCGACAAGCGGCACGACCACAGCCTTCGAATTCCGAGGCCAGATCTCTCCGTGAAGCTCGGCACCCCCAATGCCTGCAACAACTGTCATGGCGACAAATCCGCACAATGGGCCGCCGACGCGATCGAGCGCTGGCACGGGCCGGTCCGAAAAGGCTTTCAGAATTACGCCGAGGCCTTCCAGGCTTCCTGGACCGACCGCGCCGACGCTGCCACGCTGCTGGCTGTGGTGGCGGCCAGTCCCACCGCGCCGGTAATCGCGCGTGCGAGCGCGCTTAGCGAACTTCATTCGCGGGTCTCGCCCGCGAATATCGAGCTCGCGCGCAAGGGGTTGGCCGATCCCGATCCGATGGTGCGGGTCGCAGCGCTTGACATGCTCGACGGCCTTCCGGGCGAGCGAATCTGGCCGCTGGTCTCGCCGCTTCTTGCCGATCCAAGCCGCGGCGTTCGCATCAGGGCGGTGTCGATCTTGGCCGCCGTCCCGACCGCAGCCCAGCCGCCGGCGGACCGTGCAGCCTTCGAGCGGGCCACTGCCGAGTTCATTGCGGCGCAGCGTCTCAACGCGGACCGCCCCGAAGCCCGATCGACCCTCGGAAACTTCTATGCGCGGCGCGGACTGGCAGCCGATGCAGAGAGCGAATACAAGGCAGCCCTGCGGCTCAGTCCGCAATATGCGCCTACAGCGATCAATCTGGCGGACCTTTATCGGCAGCTTGGCCGGGATGGCGACGGAGAAAGTGTTCTGAGAACAGCGATCACGTCCTCACGCGAGGATGCCGGCTTGCATCACGCCCTCGGGCTCAACCTGACGCGGCAGAAACGGCCGAACGACGCGCTTGGCGAATTCCGCACAGCCAGCGAGCTCGAACCTGACCGGTCGCGCTACGCCTATGTCTACGCCGTGGCGCTACATTCGTCAGGCCGCATTGGTGAATCGATTGAGGTCTTGAAGGCGAACCTGGCCCGCCATCCGGACGATCGCGACTCGCTGTCTGCCCTCGTCTCGTTCAGCCGCGACTCCGGCAACATTGGTGCCGCCCTCGAATACGCCGAGCGTCTCTCTCGCCTTCTCCCGAATGACCGTGAATTAGCCCGCCTCACCGACGATCTTCGCGCACGTTTGAAGTGACTTGACAGCTCTTTCCTGCCGATTTCGCATAGCGCTGCGGATTGCTTCTTTCAAAATCCTGCGCGCGTCTCGCCGGGCGCCAAAAGCCGCTCAGGTTGCGACGAGATCCTTCGTCGATCGACGCTGCCTTAACACGTCAGCATGACTTACCTAGCGCCACATCTCGCAAGTGGGTCGCCTTGGGCTTGCTGACTCTCAAAGGTGATGCGCCCCGAGCACCGGTGCGTGTCTGCTTGTGATGCCTGCGGGACTCGCAATTCCATCCGCTTGAGGATTATTTCGCTCGGCCATATGATGGCAGCAGCGACCGGCCGCTGTCTAACCACGAAGCCGTCCTCGCCAACATCGAAACAAGTCTAGAGGCTACGCACGAACGATTGTTTGCGTTCTTGCGCATTCGCTCGATCTCGCAGAGTCCGAACGAGAATTACAAACTGGAGCGACGATAACAACGATCGGAATGGCTGGAAGAACCAGGTGGGCCAACGAACAAGGAAGTGAGCCATGTCCACGTCTGGGTGTGCCGCCCGTTTGAACAGAATGCGTCGCATGCGGCAGACCGGACTGATGGTTTTGGTCGCTCCAATGCTGCTTGCCGGTTGCGAACGTGAGCCAGAAACAGCGGCTCCAGCAGTCCGTCCGGTTCGAACCATAACTGTTGAAAAGAGCAAAGCTGGAACACTACTCACGTTTACCGGCAGGATTGAAGCCGAGGACGAGGTTTCGCTTTCGTTCCGCATTGGTGGCCGACTTCTCGAGAACAACGGCAAGCTCGGAGATCGGGTGCAGCGCGGTCAGGTTGTTGCGCGCCTTGAATCGCAAAACGAGATGAACGGCCTGCGGCAGGCGCAGGCGGCCCTCGCAGCCGCCCAGGGGCAACTGGTTCAGGCCCGCAATCAATTCGAGCGTCAACAAACCCTCTTCGCGCAAGGCTGGACCACGAACGTCAACTTCGATCAGGCAAAACAAGCCCAGCAAACCGCTCAATCGCAGGTCGATGCGGCCGAGGCTCAACTCAAGATCGCGCATGATCAGGTGAGCTTCACCGAACTCAAGGCTGACGCTCCGGGTGTTTTGACGGCAACAGGTCCCGCCGCGGGTGAAGTCGTCCAGCCCGGACAAAGCATCGTCAGGGTTGCCCGCAAGGATGGCCGTGATGCCGTTTTCGACATCCCCGCCCAGGTCATCCGAACAGCGCCGAGCGATCCTGAAATCAGCGTGAGTCTGACCGACGATCGCGCGGTGACCGCGCAAGGCCGCATCCGCGAAGTCGCCCCGCAAGCCAATCCGGCAACACGAACCTTTGAAGTGAAGGTTGGCCTGACGGATCCCCCGCCGGCCATGCTTCTTGGCGCGACCGTGACCGGGCGCCTGCAAATGGAGGCCATTCCAATCATTGAAATCCCCGCCACGGCGCTAACGAGAGTAAATCAACAGCCCGCCGTGTGGGTCGTCGATCCCTCCAAGAATACCGTATCATTGCGAAACATCGACGTGCTGCGCTTCAACCAGGCGCTGGTAGCAGTTTCCCAAGGAATCGACACCGGAGAAATCGTGGTCACGGCAGGCGTGCAAGCCCTGCACCCGGGCCAGAAGATTCGCATACTCGGGTCGGGGTCGTCATGAGATTCAATCTTTCCGAATGGGCGCTGAATCACCGCTCGTTCGTCGCTTATCTCATGATCATCGCTGTCGTTGCCGGCGTTCTATCCTATTTCCGTCTTGGGCGCAGCGAGGATCCCACCTTCATCATCAAGACGATGGTTGTTCAGGCCGCATGGCCTGGAGCAACCTTCGAGGATACTCTCAAGCAAGTAACCGAACGACTTGAGCGCAGGCTGCAGGAAACGCCGCATCTCGACTTCCTGCGCAGCTATACCAAAGCCGGCATCACGACGATCTTCGTCAACTTGAAGGGCAGCACAAACGCGAAAGAGGTGGCCGACACCTGGTATCAGGTTCGCAAGAACGTCGGTGATATCAGGCATACGCTGCCAGCAGGCATCGTTGGGCCCGGCTTCAACGACGATTTCGGCGCTACGTTCGGGATCATCTACGGTTTTACGAGCGACGGGTTCACCCATCGCGAACTTCGCGATTACGTTGAAGACATCCGCTCGAAGCTGCTTCTTGTTCGTGACGTCTCGGAGATCGAACTGCTGGGTGCCCAGGACGAACGGATTTTCGTCGAGTTCTCGATAAAGGAACTCGCCGGCCTCGGCATCGACCGCTCGGCGCTCATCGCCGCCCTCCAGGCCCAAAACGTCGTACGTCCGGCCGGTACCATCCAGACCGGCGACGAGAGTCTTTCGCTGCAGGTTTCAGGTGCGTTTCGGACGGAGCAGGACGTCGCCAGCGTCAACTTCATCGCGGGCGGACGGACGCTCCGCCTGAGTGACATAGCGCAGGTGCGGCGCGGCTATTCCGATCCGCCCCAGCCCATGTTCCGCGTCAACGGCGAACCGGCGATCGGGCTTGCCATCGCCATGAGGGAGGGCGGAGATATTCTCGCCCTCGGCAGGAACATCAATCAGGCGATGGACCAGATCACGGCGGGCCTGCCGATAGGGATCCAGCCAATCCTCGTCGCCGATCAGGCCGTCACGGTCGATGGCGCGATCTCCGAGTTCATGACGTCGTTGTTGCAGGCGATTGCCATCATTCTCGTGATCAGCTTCATCAGTCTGGGCGTCCGCCCAGGGCTGATCATCGCGCTTTCGATTCCTTTGACGCTCGCCATCGTCTTTCCGATCATGCAGATGGCAGGCATCGACATGCAGAGGATATCGCTCGGCGCCCTCATCATCGCGCTGGCACTGCTCGTCGATGACGCGATGACCACCACCGACGCCACCCTCAACCGGCTCGCCGCGGGCGATGACAAGGTTGAAGCTGCGACATTCGCGTTCCGGACCTATGCATTCGCCATGCTCGCGGGAACGCTGGTAACCATCGCCGGATTTGTTCCCGTCGGCTTTGCCGCCAGCTCCGCGGGAGAGTACACGTTCTCGCTGTTTGCCGTCGTCAGCATCGCACTGCTCGTATCCTGGTTCGTGGCCGTCGTCTTCGCGCCACTGCTGGGCGTCGTCATTCTGAAACCGCCCCGGACCTCGCAAACCGCGAACCCCAGCAGAATCCTCTCTTGGTATCGAGGCTTTCTTACCGCCGCCATGCGGGCAAAATGGGTGACTATTCTTCTCACCGTGGCGCTCTTCGTTCTCTCCTATCTCGCCCTTCCGCTCATTCCCCGCCAATTCTTTCCGTCCTCCGATCGTCCGGAGCTTCTGGTCGATATCAGTCTGCCGCAAAATGCGTCGATCTATGCCAGCGAAGCGGCCGCGAAGCGCTTCGACGCGGCCCTGAAGGGCGATGCGGACGTAGCGCGCTGGAGTACCTATGTGGGACGTGGCGCCATTCGCTTCTATCTGCCGCTCAATGTCCAGTTGGCGAACGACTTTTTCACGCAAGTGGTGATCGTTGCGAAGGACGTCGCCGCGCGCGAGCGCCTTCGCGTCAAGCTTGAAAAATTCCTCGCCAATGAATTCCCGAGCGCGATTTCCCGGATCTCTCCGCTCGAACTCGGCCCGCCGGTCGGCTGGCCTGTGCAATATCGTGTAAGCGGCCCCGACATTGACCAGGTACGGGACATCTCGCTGAAGCTTGCCCAGATCGTCGCGGCCAACCCGCAAGCCGAGCAGGTCAATTTCGACTGGATCGGGCCGGCGCGTCAGCTCCGCATCCGTGTCGACCAGGACGAGGCGCGATCGCTGGGTCTGAGCTCGCAAGCCGTGGCGAGCGTCCTGAACACCGTGATTTCAGGCACGCCTGTCACACAGGTTCGCGACGACATCTATCTTGTCGACGTTCTCGTGCGAGCGACCGACGAACAGCGCGTCTCGCTGGCGAACCTGAGCACCTTGCAAGTGCCGCTGCCTAACGGGCGAACAGTTCCGCTCAACCAGTTCGCTACATTCGAATACAAGCAGGAATATCCATTGGTCTGGCGGCGCGATCGCGTACCTACGCTCACGGTGCAGGCCGATGTGGCGCCCGGGGCGCTTCCGGAAACCGTGATCAATGCGCTTGCGCCGGCGGTCGATACGCTCGCAAAAAACCTTCCCCGCGCTTATCGCATCGTCATGGGTGGAACCGTTGAAGAAAGCAAGTATTCGCAAGCTTCCGTCATCGCTGTTGTTCCGGTCATGCTGCTGCTGATGTTCACGGTCCTCATGGCCGAGTTGCAAAGCTTTCAGCGGCTATTCCTGGTCCTCAGCGTCGCGCCTCTCGGCTTGATCGGCGTTGTCGCGGCGCTTCTCGTGTCCCGCAGGCCGCTCGGCTTCGTCGCCATTCTTGGCATTCTGGCTTTGATCGGCATGATTACCAAGAACGCCGTGATCCTGATTGGCCAAATCGAAGCCGAACGCGCACGGGGAGAGAACGTCTGGTCAGCCGCAATCAATGCCAGCAGCTCTCGCTTCCGCCCAATCATGCTGACCGCCGTATCGACCGTTCTCGGCATGATCCCGATCGCTCCAACGGTGTTCTGGGGACCAATGGCCTTCGCGATCATGGGAGGATTGCTGGTCGCGACGATACTTACGCTTATCTTCCTTCCTACCTTGTATGTAGCTTGGTTCAAGGGAACTGAAAAATCAGCCGATCCGCAGAAGCCGGCGGGGATCGGCATTCCGAGGATCAACTCATAACACTGGGTTGCTGACAGTCGGGGTTGCTGACAATGGCGCCAAATCAGCCCGCAGTGAAACGACCGAGCGGTTTCCTTTGGCTATCGGTGCTCCTCACATTTATCTGGTTCGCGGCGAACTCGTCCTTCGCCGTTGGCGCGCTCGCGACCGGCGCGCTGATTTCCGTCGTTCTGGCCTACATGTTCACGCGCAAACCGGGCGCGTGGCGAGACGTCCGCTTATCCCCAGGGCGCCTCTATCATTTCGTTCTCTACACAGGCGTCTTTCTGGTCGAGCTGGTCCGTGCGAACATCAACATGATGCGCTACGTTTATGCCCCGCGCATCAATATCAGACCTGGCATCGTCAGGATCAGAACGAGACTCAAGACTCCGGTTGGACGTCTTGCGCTTGCCAACTCCATCGCGCTGACGCCCGGATCACTCGTTATCGACATCGACGGCGACAGCCTCTTCGTCCATTGGCTCGACGTCAAAACAACAGATCCGGACGAAGCGACCCGCGCCATTGCCGGTGCGTTCGAAGAACATGGTGCCGTCGCGAACTTGGTTGGAATTTGTCCGTCGCGAGTCTCCGGTGAACGGATGATATCTGCTCAGGCGGCAAGATCAACCGGCTGAGCAATGGGCTTGCTGGCGAGGGTCTGCCAGCCGTC
>NZ_JBVAPG010000173.1:0-15861 GCF_055413685.1 Bradyrhizobium sp. LeoA1Lang
GCCATCAGACTCGCTCGAAAGCGAATCCAACCCGCACACATCATCGCATGGTCACTTTGGCGTAGAGCTCACCAGGCCGCCGCCCAGCGCGCGCACTTCAAAACAAAAAGACAACTGTAATGCTAGGCGCAGCTTGTAGTGAAGCGCCTTGTCCGTCGGAACCGTGAAGTAGGGCGTGCTCGGGGTGTTGCCCTCAGTCGTCCCGTCCGGCAGCTGCCACCAGACGCCGACGACGCCGAAGTTGGTGTGGCCGGGTATGCTGTCACCGATGCCGAACTCGCAGCGGACCTCGTTCGTCAGCCCAGCGGCGGACTCGTCGATACCCGTATTCGAGAAAGGGGGGAATCGGCCGGCGGGACCGTCTGGGCGACCTCCACGTCGTCGCCGTTGCTGTTCTTCCGGAAGACCTTGAGTGGTGTTGAAAGGCGTAGCGCTCCAGACAGTGATCAAAGGATGGACTCCGTCTTCGAGGAGAACTGCCGGACGATTTGCGACCGCTATACGACGGAAGCAGCAACCGGAGAGTCGAACGAGCCACGAACTCGCGCGGCAAAACGGGCGGCCGAAGGCCGAAGTGCGCGACGGACCGTGGCCGAGGGGGTGCGCGCAGGCAAGGCCGGTCCAGAAAGCGGATCGCTGTGCCTCCGGAGGCTGATGACATAGACGCGAAAAGATAGGCCTGCGACATGCGGGACCGATGAACCTGTTGTAAGCCATCGCGTACATACTCCTTGAGGGGTTGCAGATTCGAGATAACACTACCCGATCGATATAGGCGCCCTATTTGGTGGCAACTCCAGAAGCTATGCAGACCGCGATCCGGCTAGTGTGTGTTCCCCGAGAATAGGGAGAATCGCAAATGACGGACGTCGTTAGAGTGCCCGTCGAGGGGGGCGGCTTCATCATTGCGGAGGTGGATGGCGGCCGTGGCGTGGAACTGGTGGCGTCGACGGACCCCGCCGACATACCTCTCGCCTGCACCAGCCTGGAGAAGGCGGTGGCTAACCTGCGCCCAGTGGCGCAGGCCGTCCTTGACCAGCTCAAGGAGCTCGCGCCCAACGAGGTTGGGGTCGAACTGGCCTTGAAGTTCTCCGCCGCGGTCGGAGTCGTCCTGGCAAAGTCGAGCGGCGAGGGTGCGTGCAAGGTCACCATCGGCTGGAAGAAGTAGCCGTGTCGTTCGAGTATTGCGTCCGCGTGGTCCGCGGCGGGACCAGTTTCGGGACCGGAATGCTCGTCGACGCGCGGCATGTGTTGACCTGCGCCCATGTGGTGGACGCCGCTCTCGGCCGAAAAAAAGAGGCGCTCGACGAGTTCCCACGCGGCCGGGTCGAGGTAGAGTTCCCTTGGGCGGAGCCAAATGGACCGGAACCCGCCAAGGTGGTCGGGTGGCACGCCGCGGCCAAGTTCGGGAGCGCGGGCGAAAGCCTCTCGGACATTGCCGTGCTGCGGCTGGCGCGCGATCGGCCAGAGAATGCGCTGACGGCGACGCTCGCCATGAAGATGCCCATAGGCGGCAGGCTGTCGGCCGCCGGCTTCCCGGGGTCTGGCCCGCCCCAGATCGCAATGGGTATGGTGGACGGCCAGTTAGGGCGCGAGCGGATACAGATTCAGGGCCAAGGAGGCGTGGAAATCCGGCCGGGGTTCAGCGGGGCGCCGGCGGTGACGGAGCGCGACGGGGTGGTCGGGATGGTATACGCGCGCGAACAGGACAAAGGCATCGCTTGGCTGTTGCCCGCCGAGCGGCTCGACACCGCCTGGAAGCTGGCCCTGAACCCTTACAAGGGGCTGGCAGGGTTCGAGCCGGAGGACGCGGCGTACTTCTTCGGTCGCAGCGAGGAGATCGACCAACTCAAGAACCGCATCGGGCCGATGGCGACAATCGTCGTGGGGCCGACTGGGAGCGGCAAGTCGTCGCTGGTGCTCGCCGGGCTCCTGCCCACGATCAACAAGAAGGGCCAGCCGCCGGCCTGGCTCGTCGCCAGATTCCGCCCTGGCCCACGCCCAGTCGAGAAGCTCGCAGAGGCGCTCGCCGAGCTCGCCGGAGCGCGCTCCGACACGCAGAAGATTCAAGCCTATGCCAGCCGGCTGCGCGATCCTGCGGAGATACTGAGGATCGCCGACGAGCTGCGGGGAGACAGCGACGCCCGCCTGCTACTTCTCGCCGACCAGATGGAGGAAGCGTTCACACTCTGCACCGACGGCGAGATGCGGAAGAGTTTTTTCGAGATCGTCAGGGCGGTGAAGCGGGATGCCGAGAACGACCGGGCATGCTTCCTCGGCACGCTGAGGGCCGAGTCCGTCGGGCACGTGCTCGAGGACAGGGTGCTCGCCGAGACCCTGGTCCCCCGCGACTTCTTCCTGCTCCGGGCGATCTCCGGAGACAAGCTTATGGAAGTCATAAAGACCCCCGCCGAACGGCTGGGCGTGGAGTTGGACCAGCAACTAGCGGTCAGACTCCTGCTCGAGGCCGCGCAGGAAACTAATCCGGTGCCATTGCTCGCGTTCGCGCTGCACCGGATCTGGCAGAAGCTCGATCACCGCAGAATAACGGCGAACGCGCACAGCGCGCTGGGTGGTGCGCTCAAGAACGCTATGACCCTGTATGCCAACAGCATCATCGACCGGATGGACACGGCAGGGCAGGAAACCGCGCGCCGGTTGCTTTGCTCGCTGGTCAGCTTCGAGGGACTCGCTGCCGAGGCGTGGGCCAAGCGCTCCCTCTGTCGGGACGACCTGGCGCCGGATCTGTGGGCGATGGCCGAGCGGCTGTCCGGCATGGGGGCGGATAGGGACGCCAGGCTGGTCGTCATCGGCGCGGACGCGACCGGGCGCCAGATCGTGGACCTCGCCCACGACGGGCTAATCCGCGCGTGGCAAAGACTGAGTGACTGGATCAACGAGGCCCGCGGTTTGGCCGCATCACGCAGCGCGGTCGAGAAGCGCATGAGCGAGTGGAAGGCGAAGCCCGATGACGAGCGGCTGCTGCCATCGGGCTACGAGCTGGAGGACGGCAAAAGGCTGCTGGCACTGAAACCCGGGGACCCGGTCCAGGTCAGGGATGAGGTCAGGCAGTTCATCCAGCGGTCCATCGACATCAGGTCCAAGGAGGCGCGGCTCAGCGAGCTAAAGGATCGCGAAATCGCCCTGACGAGGAGGGAGGCGATCTCCAGCGCCAGCCGGCAGCTTCTTCGCGTCGAGGACGCCGCGCGGGAGCTCTGCGACGCCGTACTCAATGGGCTGGGCTTCAGCTACGCCGCAGTGCAGCTGGTCGACAAGGGCGAGCGCACGATCGGCACGATACATGGCAAGGGCCAAGAGGGCGACTGGTTCGGCATCGCCAGCCATCCGCTCGACATCGAGGGCTACGACCCGTCTCTGTTCGACATCCAGGCACACGTCGCGGCGGGGCCGCCGAGGATCGAGGTTATTGCCGGGTACGACCTGAGGTTCGACCAGTTCATCTTCGAGAAGTTCCGCCACAAGAACCACGTACGTGCATTCGTGCCAATCGTGCTCGCCGGCGACCCGGAGAAGCCACTTGGCTGGAACTGGCGGGAGATCGCGAACGAGGAGCGGGGGCCCGACTACCGGCGCGCATGGAAAGCGGAAGACAGTGCGGGGATGCTGGGAGAGTACGAGATCATTGGGACCGTCGAGGCCGGCTTCACCTCCCGCGAGCACGACATCTCCTACGAGCAGGTGATGAAGCTGGCCGAGCTCGCGCACCTGCACGCGCCCAAATTGTGGGACAGATCGCTCGAGCACGTCTTCCAGGCGGTGGTCGACGCGGCGGAGACGGTGCTAAAACCCGCAGCTGCGTACCTGGGCTTCGCGTTCAACACAAAGCGCAACCGCTTCGAGTACGAGCGTCGCTTCGGCGACCAGCGCGCGCTCGGCAGCTCCGGGTTCGCCGCCCGCGCCTCCCGCAAACCCGGCACCGAGGACTGGCGCCTCCAGCAGTCCGAACTGACGCTGCTGCCGTCCGATCGGGAGGGCGCCGGCGCGGACGACTACAATACGGCGTTCCCGGACGCACGCGCGGCAGGCCTGCACGCCGAAGCGCTGGTGCCGATCAAGGTGTCGGACCCCAACAGGGAAGCCCCGCCGATCGCCAGGGGCATCCTGCACCTCGTGTTCACCGAGGAGATGACGTTCTCGGGGTACGACGAGGAATACCTGAGATCGCTCGCAACACGGGCCGAGTAGGCGATCAGCCTCGCGACCGCGATCGGCAAGGCCCGCATGTTCGCCCGCGGGCTGAGGAACCTGCATCACGTCGCGAGCGCATTGGCGCAGTACCCAGATCAGCAAAAGATCCTGGATGAGATCGCGGGTTATGCGATGAACATGTTCGCCGCGGACCTGGTCACCGTGTTCGAATGCGACCAGGGTGCCTTCTTGGGCACCGGGCTCGCCGGCCGCTTCAAGGACAGGGAACGGGCAAAGCCGAAAACGGTCGGGGAGGGCAGCGCCCCGTTCGACCTAGTCAACGTGTCCGGCAAGAGCCAGTACGACTACAAGGCGCGCGCAAGCGTCGCAGCTGGCGCCAAAGGGGTGCCGAACTTCGTCGCACGGGAAGGCATAATGTCGGTCGCGGGAATCATCCTGCGCACCAGCGCCGAGACGGTAGGTGCCATCTTCCTGAATTACCGCAGGGCGCATTCCTTAAGCGACGAGGAGCGCGACCTGGCGGAGGCGCTGGCCTCGACCGCTGCGATCGCGATAAGGAACAAGCGCATGATCGCAGCGGCCGCAGCGGGAACGCTGCAGACTCGGTCCGCGCTTCCTTCCCGGGCCGCAGCGTGGAGCGCGGAGGGGAACAGCGGGGAAGCAGGCACATGACGGGCGGGGCACGGCCGCCCCGTCTCGTCGGCGATCTGGGCGGGACCAATGCTAGGGCAGCGCTTTCCGTCGACGGCGAGCTCGATCTCGCAAAGGTGATCGAGGCGGAGGCATCCAGCGAAGCGCAGGCACGCGCAGTATTCCAGTACTGCATGCGCGAAGCATCGTCAGGCCTTCCGCTGGATGCGGCCTTCGCCGCAGCCGGTTTGGTCGACGGCGACCGCGTGAGGCTGACCAACGGGGGCTGGTCGTTCTCTGTCGCCGAGACGAAGAACGCGCTGGGCCTGTCGCGCTTGGTCGTGGTCAACGACTTCGTCGGCGTCGCGCTCGGAGTCCCCTACCTGACGGAGGGCGATCGCCGCTCTGTCGGAGGCGGGGTGGCGAAGAGCGGGCCGATCGTCGTTGTCGGCGCCGGGACCGGGCTTGGGGTTGCAAGCCTGATTCCAACCGCGGCGGGTGCCGTCGTGGTTCCTGGTGAGGGCGGGCACGCGACGATGAACTCGACCAACGGTTTTGAGGCGGAGGTGCTCGAATTCCTGCGCGACGACGGGCGGCGCGGCGACGGGGGGCGTTGGGGCGGCCACGTTTCTGCCGAGCGCGTCCTCTCCGGCCCTGGCCTGGTGAACCTTTGCCGGGCGGTCCACGCCCTTGCCAACGCATCTAGCCCCGCACGCGAGCCGCGTGAGGTGACTGCGCTGGCGGAGTGCGGAGACAAGTTCGGCATCAGGACGATGGAGGCGTTCTGCTCGATGCTCGGCACGTTCGCTGGCAACCTCGCACTAACGCTGGGCGCGACGGGCGGCGTCTACTTGGGCGGCGGCATCGTCCCAAGGTTCGCCGATCTCTTCGCGACCTCCGGCTTTCGCAGCAGCTTCGAACGCAAGGGGAGGTTCGAGCCGTACCTGCGGGAAATCCCCACCTTCCTCATCACCCATCGGCACCCCGCTCTGCTGGGGCTGGCAAGGATGACCGGCCTTGCGTCAGGGCGGGTAGCGCAGCAACCGACGCTCGCGACGGGCATCGAGGCGTGAGGTGTGTCGCGCTGACCCCGATCGTGCAATAGATTTGAGGAAGACGGCCGTCCACTGTGGAATCAGAGCTGGTAGTCCGCCGTTTGACGCTGAAGCGCATCCCGCTTGTTTCGAAAACATCAACCGGGTTTATCGGCGCGATGTTGCCCTTTCCGCCGTAGCCGGCATGGCGGTCTCGCGGTCCTCCGGAAGGACGTGATCGAAAAAATTGTGCCGCGCACTGGACGACGGTACTAAACTGACGTCCGGCCAATTTCCACCGTGCACGGCGTAGAGCAGCGGGCATGTCGGTTCTGGTTTGGACATTAGTCTACACTCTCGAAAAACTTGATTTTTCAACGGGCGTTTTCGAGCTCCATTTGAGTCTAATTTAGTTCCATCGGGGTCTACCTTTGAACATCCGTGAAGATTGACCTGCCACGGCGTTTTCATCCAGCGGCGGTTAGAGTCTCGGAGTTTTGTACGCCAAGTGGCGCGGGTGGAGCAACGGATGATCGGCGGAGCTGGTCGGGGTTGCGTAGCCGATCGTCCGTTGCGGTGAGGTTGGCGGCATAGGCCGCGGGGGTTAGGTATTTCAACGATGAGTGAGGTCGCCGGAGATTGTAGTCAGCGATCCAGTTGGCGATCTTGGCGCGGGCGTCGTCGAGATCGAAGAACAGGGTCTCGTTGAGCAGCTCATCGCGCATTCGGCCATTGAAACTCTCGATGAAGCCGTTCTGCATCGGCTTGCCGGGCGCGATGAAGTGCCAGTCGATGACGGCATCCTTGCTCCAGGCGAGCATGGCATTGCAGGTGAATTCGGTGCCATGGTCGGACACGATCATTCCTGGCTTGCCACGTCGTTCGACGATTGTCGTGAGTTCGCGGGCCACCCGCCGCCCCGAGATCGACGTCTCCGGAATGGCGCCCAGGCATTCTTTGGTGACGTCGTCGACAATGTTGAGGATGCGGAAGCGCCGGCCATTGGCGAACTGGTCGTGGACAAAGTCCAGCGACCAGCGCGCGTTGGGCCTGGCCTCCACCAGGATCGGGGCCCGGGTCCCCACAGCCTTGCGCCGAGCCTGTCGCTTGCGGACGGCGAGTCCCTCCTCGCGATAAAGCCGGTAGATCCGGTTGATCCCCGACGGCTCGCCCTCCCGCCGCAGCAGGACGAACAGCCGGCGGTAGCCGAAACGCCGCCGCTCGTTGGCGAGATCTCGCAGCCGGCATCGCAGCTCTGCCTCTGGAGGGCGGCTGGACCGATAGCGGATCATCTTCCGATCCGCGCTCACGATCGAGCAGGCCCGCCGTTCCGACAGGCTCATGACGGCCTGCAGATGCGCGACCGCAGCGCGCTTGGCGGCGGGCCCTACCATTTTTTTGAAAGAAGCTCGCGAAGGGCGGCCGCATCGAGCATCTGCTCGGCCAGAAGCTTCTTTAGCTTCGCGTTCTCCTCTTCCAAGCCCCTCAGCCGCTTGGCCTCGGAGACATCCATACCGCCAAATTTGGCCTTCCAATTGTAGATCGTCGCCTCGGAAATCCCATGCTTGCGAGCAAGGTCAGCCGTCTTCGCCCCAGCCTCATGCTCCTTCAACACTGCGATAATCTGCTCTTCCGAAAACCTTGCTCGCTTCATCTGTCCGTCCTTCTGCGGGCCGGACTCTAACTCCATCTGGAGGAAATACGCAGTGGCAGGTCAGCCAAAGCCGCCGCGCCGTCCGTATTCGACCGGTCACCGTCCTGGATCATCATCCCATCACCACATGGAGGTTCGCTCAATGGATACGATCGCGCAGGCGCCGCTCATTCTGATAACAGGTGGAAGTCGTGGCGTCGGCGCGGCGACCGCGCGGCTTGCTGCCGCACAGGGCTACGATGTCGCGATCAGCTTCGTCTCCAACGAAGCTGCCGCCCTTGCAGTGGCGGCTGATGTGGAAGCCGCGGGGCGCCGGGCGTTGCCGGTGCGCGCGGATAGCGCGGATCCGGAGCAGGTGGCACAGCTCTTCGCGGCGATCGACCGGGAGTTCGGCCGGATCGATGTGCTGGTGAACAACGCTGCGGTCCTTGCGCGGCAGTCCCGGCTGGAGGATCTCGGTTTCGAGCGGATGCAGCGGATCTTCGCCGTCAACGCGATCGGCCCCATCTCTGCGCACAGCAGGCCGCGAAGCGGATGTCCTATCGTCACAACGGGCGGGGCGGCTCCGTGATCAACGTCTCATCGGCGTCGGCCCGGCTCGGCAGTCCGGGTGAATATGTCGACTACGCCGCGTCGAAGGGCGCGCTGGAGACATTCACGACCGGTTTCGCCAAGGAGGTCGCGCGCGACGGAATTCGCGTCAACTGCATTCGCCCCGGACACATCTACACCGAAATGCATGCGAGCGGCGGAGAGCCGGGGCGGGTAGATCGCGTCAAGGACTCGATCCCGATGGGACGAGGCGGGCAGCCTGAAGAGGTGGCGCGCGCGATCCTGTGGTTAGCCGGCGCCGAGGCCTCGTTCATCACCGGCACGTTCCTCGATGTCACTGGCGGCAAGTGAGTAACGGGAATTGGCGCCGGGATCTTTCCTCGACGCACCATCAAGTGGCAAACGATGCGACTTGGAGGTCGCGCCTTTCGAGAAGACTTGCTCGCGCATGCAGCAGATATGAACAATGAATTGCTGCCCTCGGAAAGATCCATGTCAGCTTCTGGCCCAGGCCGTGTGAAAACTGCGCCTCTGCTATTATTCTCCAGTGAATCGGCGGGGGACGAGAGATGGCGGGATTCGTAGAGGGGGTTGATCGCGGACAGAGCACGTTGTTCCCCGCGCTGCTCGACGACTACGTGGCCGAGGACAATCCGGTGCGTGCGGTTGATGTGTTCGTCGACGGGCTCGATCTGGATAAGCTCGGCTTTGTTGGCGTCCAGCCGCTCGACACAGGGCGACCCGGCTACCATCCCGGCATGATGCTCAAGCTCTACATCTATGGCTACCTCAATCGCGTGCCGTCGAGCCGACGCTTGGAGCGGGAATGCCAGCGCAATATCGAGATGATCTGGCTGACCGGGCAGCTGGCGCCGGACTTCAAGACCATCGCGGACTTCCGCAAGGACAATGGCAAGGCCATTCGTGAGGTCTGTCGCGAGTTCGTCGCGCTGTGCCGCAAGCTTGATCTGTTCAGTGCAGCAAGCGTCGCCATTGACGGATCAAAGTTCAAGGCGGTCAATGCGCGGGACAAGAACTTCACCGAGGCGAAGATGAAGCGGCGCCTGGAGCGGATCGACGAGAGCATCGCCCGGTATCTCTCGCAGCTCGAGACCGCCGATCGGCACGGCGACGCGGTGCCAGAGGCGAAGGTTGAGCGGTTGAAGGGCAAGATCGAGAAGCTCAAGGAGGAGATCGTTCGGCTCAGGGTCCAGACCGAGCTCGACCTTGGGCCGGTCATTGGTATCATAGACGAGCTCCGCTGCGTATTTCCCCTCAAGCCAGCCAATCGTCCCGCAATTGAGCTCCGCGAAACAGTCCGTAATCGACCACGCTGCGCCTTCCTCGTCGACGATCTCAATGAGATCGCTCTGTTCTGTGTAGGCCATGATGGGGGCATAGACTTCCGCCCACATGAAGAGCGCCTGCTCCCCTCCCGATTCAAGCTGGATGCGACGGGCCGGCATCTTCGAGCTCAAAAACGTCGATGTTTTGAACCCGCGACGGCCGTTGACAGGATTGCGCCAGCGTTCACCATCCCGTCGCCGGTGAACGAGCACGTGCTCGCTCAAGGAGATAGTTTGCACCTTCTCCTCACCGCCGACGGACGCAATTATGGCCGCCACGGCGGGGTTCAAAGGCTTCGGACACTGGTGAGATAGGTTCGGCATCTGCGTCGGTGGAAGTCACTTGCATTGATTGGACATGGGAGCGCAGGATCTTGCGACTCGAGAATCAACTGAGAATCTGGGCATGTCCTGCGTTTCCATGCTCACGGGGACGGATAGGCAGCCGCGGGAGCCGTTCCAAAGCTCTCCTCGGCCTCAGCCAAAATGCAGTCGGTTTTCGGAGGACTCCGGTTCCGACCGCATTCATCGCGCCGCGGCTGACGGGTCGCAGGGAAGGCGAGGTGGCGTTGGCTCCAAGCCCGGCTAGAGCATCGGATGAGCACAAATCGGAGATCATTTCTCAAATGCAGGCTTTTCCAAGCGCCACGGATTGCGTGCGGCTTGTCGATTCGAAATCGGACGATCCGCGACAGATCAGATTCGATGCTGCGCTTTCGCTGCTCTATGGAACGGGATGCCTCGTCTCCGAGATATCCAATCTCTTTGCTGCTCAAATCGAGCGAGGCTGGACCGAGACCAAAGTGGCCTTCAAGGGAGGGCAGGGACGAACAACACTCGCTCGGACCGTCGCTCTCTCTGGCAAAGCCAAGCAAATCCTCGATCGCTATTTCGATGGTATGTGTTTCGATCAGGGACGACTTCTGTTCGTATCCGAGCGGGGACGTGCGCTCGATAGCGGCTCCTTGAACGCCGAACTCGCGCGCCGGTGTGCCGCACTCGGCTTCGTCGAGCGGCTTACTACAAGCGATCTGCGTCGCGCCTGCGTCCGTCATTGCCTCGAACGTGGCATGCCGCCGGACGAGCTCTGCACCGTACTGGGGCTTCGCGACCCCAACAGTATCGTTGCTTTGGCAAGATGAGGTCACGGCTTGCGCTCCCCAGTACGGAAATACTCGAGGGCGCTACCCGAGGTGAGCCCCATCGCCTCCGCGAGAACGGGAAGGGCGATCCCGCTGTCCACGAAGGCGAAACCCATCGCGTGACGAACCGAGCTCGGCCCGGCGTCCTCGCGAACACCGCTTCTGCGGCAGATATCTCGGAACAACAGCTGGATCGATCGGGCGCCAAGTCGGCTGTCCCTCTTGCTCAGAAACAGAGGCCCTGGGGCATGCCCGCGGAAATCGGTGACGTAGGCGGAGAGAGCCGCAAGAGCTTGAGGCGATATCCTCAGCACACGCGGCTCAAGGTGGGTGCGAACAATGGAAATTGTCCGCTCCTCGAGGTCCAGGTCAGCCAAATCGAGACCGACGATTTCGCCGGTCGTCAACCCGACCTCGGCCTGAAGAACCACGATGTGTCATTCGGCCTGCAAAATTGACCCCGCATTGCCTCACTAAAAATGTTACCGGACAACTTCCATCCAAGTTCGCTTTAAATGACTCGAATCAGCTTTGCGGGCACAACAGGGATCGAGACTATCGCCTATACGAAATTCGCATAAGGTATATTATGGAATATCTTTATATGCAATCAGATCAAAGATTTAGGCGAACTTCCTGATGGAAATGCCGATTTTCTGCGTCAGCGCCAAGCCTCCCGTCACGCGATCTGGAGCGAGCGTTTCGGCCCGTCCGCATGTGAGCATCCAGCCGTCCGCTGCCCTGTCTGAAAGCTCATATTGCCGCGGGCTCCAGACGCTGCAATAAGCGCCGGCGAGATCGCTTGCCGACCCGCGGCACGGAAAACAACAAGCCTCATAAAGGGAGCAAACCAGATGAGCTTTTCACGACGCGCGCTACTGAAGGCATCGGCTGCCTCGGCCGTCCTGGGCGGCCTTGGCGCGCCATTGGTGGCCCGCGCGCAAGCCGCCGAGTTCACCTACAAATACGCCAACAATCTCCCGGACAGCCATCCCATGAACGTCCGCGCCCGCGAGATGGCGGCGGCGATCAAGACCGAGACCAATGGCCGCTTCGACCTGCAGGTTTTCCCCAACAACCAGCTCGGTTCCGATACCGACGTGCTGAGCCAGATCCGTTCCGGCGGCGTCGAGTTTTTCACGCTGTCCGGCCTGATCCTGTCGACGCTGGTGCCGGCGGCATCCATCAACGGCATCGGCTTCGCGTTCCCAGACTATGACACGGTCTGGAAGGCCATGGACGGCGGGCTGGGCGCCTATGTCCGCGGCGAGATCAAGAAGGCCGGCCTCGAGGTGATGGAAAAGATCTGGGACAACGGGTTCCGCCAGACCACGTCCTCGACCAAGCCGATCAACGGGCCGGAGGATTACAAGGGCTTCAAGATCCGCGTGCCGGTCTCGCCATTGTGGACTTCGATGTTCAAGGCGTTCGACGCCGCCCCCGCCTCGATCAATTTCAGCGAGGTCTATTCGGCGCTGCAGACCAAGATCGTCGAGGGCCAGGAGAACCCGCTGGCGATCATCTCGACCGCCAAGCTCTACGAAGTGCAGAAGTATTGCTCGCTGACCAACCACATGTGGGACGGCTTCTGGTTCCTGGCCAACCGCCGCGCCTGGGAGAAGCTGCCGGAGGATGTCCGCACCATCGTCGCCAAGAACGTCAATGCGGCCGCCGTCAACGAGCGCGCCGACGTCGCCAAGCTGAACGCCAGCCTGCAGCAGGAATTGGCCGGCAAGGGTCTCGTCTTCAACCAGCCGGGCATTACGCCGTTCCGCGACAAGCTGCGCACCGCGGGCTTCTATGCTGAATGGAAGGGCAAGTATGGCGACCAGGCCTGGGAGCTCCTGGAGAAATCCGTCGGCAAGCTGTCGTAACCGCACAGCGTGCCAACACAATAATCTCTAGTGCAGGGGGCCGTCATGGCTCATGCCGAACTGAGCGAGATCATGGCCGGCGAGGCGGATCACTCCCCTCGCCGCCGTTCGTTCACGGAATCCGTCGAACAAGCGCTCGGATGGCTGGTCGAGATCCCGGCGGCACTATTGGTCGTGGCCGAGATCGTGATCCTGTTCGCCGGCGTGGTCGCGCGCTATGCGCTGCACAGCCCGCTGATCTGGTCGGACGAACTGGCCTCGATCCTGTTCCTGTGGCTGGCGATGCTGGGCGCTGCGGTCGCGTTCCGCCGCGCCGAGCACATGCGAATGACCGCAATTGTCGCCAATGCACCTCCGGCGCTGCGGTCCTATCTCGATCTCGTCGCGACCGCCGCGGCGCTGGCGTTCCTGCTCTTGATCGCCTGGCCGTCCTACGAATACGCCTACGAGGAAAGCTACATCACGACGCCGGCGCTGCAGATCCTCAATAGCTGGCGGGCGGCGGCGCTGCCGACCGGGATCGGCCTGATGGCGCTGTTCGCACTGCTGCGACTTGCCCGCGCCGCCAATGTGCGGACGGTGCTGGCCGCAATCGCATCCGTGGCGGCGGTGATCGCCGTGTTCTGGCTGCTCAAGGGCGCCTTGCGGCCGCTCGGCAATCTCAATCTCATCATCTTCTTTGTCGGCGTCACCGGTTTTTCGGTCTTTGCCGGCGTGCCGATCGCATTCGCCTTCGGGCTTGCGACCTACGGCTATCTGGCGCTGACCACTGGCACGCCGCTGATGGTGCTGGTCGGCCGCATGGACGAGGGCATGAGCCATCTGATTCTGTTGTCGGTGCCGCTGTTCGTCTTCCTGGGGCTTCTGATCGAGATGACCGGCATGGCGCGGGCGATGGTCGCCTTCCTGGCGAGCCTGCTCGGCCACGTCCGCGGCGGCCTGCATTACGTGCTGGTCGGCGCGATGTACCTGGTGTCAGGGATTTCCGGCTCCAAGGCGGCTGACATGGCTGCCGTCGCGCCGGTGCTGTTTCCGGAAATGAAGGCGCGCGGCGCCCGGCCCGGCGATCTCGTCGCCCTGCTCTCCGCCACCGGCGCCCAGACTGAAACCATCCCGCCGAGCCTCGTGCTGATCACCATCGGCTCGGTCACCGGCGTCTCGATCGCCGCGCTGTTCACCGGCGGCCTGTTGCCGGGCGTGGTGCTGGCGATCACGCTGTCCGCGCTGGTCTGGTGGCGCTACCGCAAGGAGGACTTGCGTCACGTGAAGAGGGCGAGCGGCGCCGAGATTGGGCGGACGCTCATCATCGCCCTGCCCGCGCTGGCGCTGCCTTTCGTGATCCGTTACGCGGTGATCGAGGGCATCGCCACCGCGACGGAAGTCTCCACGATCGGCATCGTCTACGCCTTTATCGTCGGCTTCTTCATCTATGGCCTCTTGATCTACCGCAATTTCGACTGGCGGCGACTCGTGCCAATGCTGGTCGAGACGGCTTGCCTGTCGGGGGCGATCCTCCTGATCATCGGCACGGCGACCGGGATGGCCTGGGGGCTCACCCAGTCCGGCTTCTCCCGGGCGCTCGCCGCGGCCATGACCGGCCTGCCTGGCGGCTCGGCGAGCTTCATCGCGGTGTCGATCCTGGCCTTCGTGATCCTCGGCAGCGTGCTCGAGGGGATACCGGCGATCGTGCTGTTCGGGCCATTGTTGTTCCCGATCGCGCGCGCCGTCGGCGTCCACGAGGTGCACTATGCCATGATCATCATCCTGGCGATGGGCATCGGATTGTTCGCACCGCCCTTCGGCGTCGGCTATTATGCCGCCTGCGCCATCGGGCGCGTCGATCCGGCGCAAGGCATCAGACCGATCTGGGGCTATCTTCTGGCGCTGATGGTTGGCCTGATCATCGTCGCGGTCTTCCCGTGGATTTCCATCGGGTTCTTGTGAGACTTTAATCTTTAATGGGATCGAGCCATGAGCGCAGCCCAGAACCAGTACAATATCGGATTGGACAAGACGCCGGCCAACTACGTGCCGCTGACGCCATTGAGCTTCCTGGCACGTTCGGCCGCCATCTATCCCGACCATGTCAGTACCGTCTATGAAGGCCGCAGCTTCACCTGGGCCGAGACCTATGACCGCTGCCGGCGCTTCGCGTCCTATCTCGCCAGCCGCGGCATCGGGGTCGGCGATACCGTTGCGGCGATGCTGCCGAACATCCCCGCGATGAACGAACTGCACTTCGCGGTGCCGATGACCGGCGCGGTCTTGAATACGTTGAACATCCGGCTCGACGCGCCGTCGATCGCATTCCAGCTCGATCATGGCGGCGCGAGGATCATCCTGGTCGATCCCGAATTTTCGGGCGTCATCGCCGACGCGCTGGCGCAGATGAAAGGGCCAAAACCCGTCGTGATCGACGTCGATGATGCATCGTTCGATGGCGGCCAGCGTATCGGCGAGATCGAATACGAAGCGGCGCTCGCGCTGGGCGACCCCAATTTTGTCGAGCGTCGGCCTGACGACGAATGGGAAGCGATCGCGCTGAGCTACACGTCGGGGACCACGGGCAACCCCAAAGGCGTCGTGACCCATCACCGCGGCGCCTATCTCAACGCCGTCAGCAACATCCTGGCTGGCAATCTCGGCCAGCATCCGGTCTATCTCTGGACGTTGCCGATGTTCCACTGCAACGGCTGGTGCTTCCCCTGGACCATAGCGGCTGCGGCCGGCGTCAACGTCTGCCTGCGCAAGGTCGAGCCCACCAGGATCTTCGAGCTGATCGCAAAGCACGGCGTCACCCACATGTGCGGCGCGCCGATCGTCTACAACGTGCTGATCAATGCGCCGGACGCGCCGAAGGATGAGCGCGCAAGGCCCGTGATCGGATTGATCGCAGGCGCCGCCCCGCCGGTCGCCGTGCTCGAAGGCGCCGAGCGGATCGGCATCAAACTCACCCATGTCTATGGCCTGACCGAGGTCTATGGCCCCGCCTCCGTCTGCGCCGAGCAGCCAGGCTGGGACGAATTGCCGGCCCCGCAGCGCGCGCAGATGAAGCGGCGGCAGGGCGTACCCTACCCGCTTGAAGAGGCCGTCACCGTGCTCGATCCCAGCACGATGCAGCCCGTGCCGCGCGACGCCGAGACCATCGGCGAAGTCATGTTCCGCGGCAACATCGTGATGAAGGGCTATCTGAAGAACGAGAAGGCGACGCGTGAAGCCTTCGCCGGCGGCTGGTTCCACACCGGCGATCTCGGCGTGCTCGATCAGCATGGCTACGTCATCATCAAGGATCGCTCCAAGGACATCATCATCTCCGGCGGCGAGAACGTGTCCTCGGTCGCCGCGGCGCTTGCGGCGACGAGGCCGATCCCGAACGCACGACGCGACATGGCCATCAGGTTGGTCCCTTCTTCTGCCCGGACGGGATATCGGCCCGCGCCGGTCCGATATCCTCGTCGA
>NZ_JBVAPG010000174.1:0-15705 GCF_055413685.1 Bradyrhizobium sp. LeoA1Lang
GGATCGACGACCCCAAGCGACTGCGCCGCGAAATCGCTGCCTGGGAACGGCAGAGAAATGCCGCACGTTCCCGCATCAAATGGATGTTCACGACAGACAAGGCCCGCGCCAAAATGGGCCGCGCCTACTTGCCACCTACCTCGGCCACGCCAACTATAGCGACACAGCCTACTACCTCACCGGCTCGTCGGATCTCCTCGCCATCGCGGCTGAGCGCGCCTTTCTCGACGGAGGCGCGGCATGAACGAACACCTCCTGTTGGCGCCGCTCCTGGAGTCGTACTTTCGTCGCCGGTTGACCAAGCAGCGCAACGCGACCTCCGCGACCTTAGCCAGCTATCGCGATGCCTTGCGCATGCTGATCCTCTTTGCCGCCGCCCATTTGGGGAAGAAGCCGGCGGCGCTGGCCCTTCAGGATCTCGATCGGGACCTTGTTCTCGCCTTTCTTGACGAGCTTGAGGAGAAGCGGAACAACTCCGTCGCAACGCGCAACGCCCGACTAGCCGCGATCCGATCCTTCTTCCATCACGTCGCTGCCGCCGATCCCGCCTCGTTCGGCGTCGCCCAACGGGTTCTGACGATCCCCACCAAACGGGCCCACATCGAGGTGACGCATCATCTCACCAACGCCGAGGTGGAGGCCATCATCGCAGCCCCTGATCAGACGACGCCCCGCGGCCGGCGCGACCGGGCCTTTCTGCTCTTCTTGGCGAGAACCGGCGCTCGCGTGTCCGAAGCGACCGGCGTCAACGCGAACGACCTTCAGTTGGAGCGAGGACGCCCGCAGGTGCTGCTTCACGGCAAGGGGCGCCGAGATCGCGTCGTTCCCATTCCTAAGGATCTGGTGCGATCGCTGACGGACCTATTGAGCGAACGCGGCCTCGCCAATCATGAACCGCGGCCGATCTTCGTCGGGGTTCACAACGAGCGCCTGACGCGTTTCGGCGCGACACACATCGTGCGGCGTGCCGCCTCCCAGGCCGGGTCCACGAGGCCAAGCTTGGAGGGCAAGCCGATATCGCCGCACATCTTCCGGCATTCCCTCGCCATGAAGCTTCTCCGGTCAGGTGTGGACCTCCTGACGATCCAGGCCTGGCTTGGCCATGCTCAGGTCGCCACAACCCACCGATACGCCGCTGCGGATGTCGAGATGATGCGCCGGGGACTCGAGAAGGCGGGCGTCTCAGGCGACCGCAGCGCGCGCTTCCGGCCGAACGACACCATCCTGCAGCTGCTGGCCAACATCTGATTATTATGTGGCGGAGAAACCCTGAGTGGCCGGCCCTGGCTGGCGTTAGGGCGCTTCCGCCACATAATCTCGTCCGACACATAAGAACGGATCGAGACGGAGCATCTCCCGCACCTTTGCCGCAAGCCCATCGTGGCCACAGCGGAAGTCGATCGGCCGCGTTGCAACGTAAATCCTCAGATCAGCAGCTATCGCGATGGCGATCTGAAACTTGAGCAGTTGATGGCCTTTGCCATCACCGAAGATCAGGCCCGGTAGGAAGGCGTCTATGAGCGCCTGTCCTACGACCGTGATGCTAGCGCCATCCGCCGTCTCCTCACCGAATCCCACGTTGCTGCAACCGATCGCCGGGCGCGGTTTGTCGAGCTGGAGGCCTACGTGGAGGCGGGCGGCACGATCCTGCACGACCTCTTTACCGAGGATCGCGGCGGCTATCTGGAAGATGTTGCGTTGCTCGATTTGCTGGTGACGGCACGGCTTGGCCGCGAGGCGGATGGGTTGCGGGCGACCGAAGGATGGAAGTGGACCGAGCCCCATCTCGACTTCCCGCATGCCCACGGCATGCGTCGCACCTATCCGCATCCGGTCGAGCTTTCGGTGGAAGATCAGACCGCCCTTCAAGCTGTTCAATCCGAGTTCGACCGGTTGACCGAACAGCATCAGACGGCCGACGAACTGCCTGATGAGGTGGACGTGCGGTTTGCTGAACTGGAGACCAGAATCGAGCAGCTGGAAGCGAAACGGCAGGCCTACGATCCCGGCGATGTCGCGCGCGGCGGCGCTTTCGTAATCCTCAATCATGACGGCACCATCAGGATCGAACGCGGTTTCATCCGCCCCGCGGACGACAAACCCGACGCCGAAACCGGGCAGGGCGGCGACGGACAAGCACCGGATGAGGAGGCAGGAGGGGACGATCAAGCCACACGCGATGAAGGAGGGGAGGGAGAAAATGAAGAGGAAGACGAGGAGCAGACGCTGTCTGACACGCTCGTTCGTGACCTTACGGCGCATCGCACCTTGGGGCTGCGTCTCAATTTGAGTGAGCAGCCGGACGTTGCCATCGTGACGGTCACGCATGCGCTCGTCGCACAAATCTTCTATGTCGGGGTCAATGCCCATGTGGTTGGTGTTCAACCGGTCAAGACAGATTTGGCCACGCATGCGGTCGGGATCGAGGACACTCCGGCTGGGAAAGCGTGGTCGGATCGCCATGCCGATTGGGCCAGGCCGATGCCCCGGGACGTTGCCAAGCTGTGGGAATTCGTGGCCGAACTCGATCACGACAGCCGCATGGCGCTGTTCGCGCATTGCGCGGCATTGACGGTCGTCGCGACCGCGCGCGCTCGCATTCTGAATCTCAGCCGGATTGTACTCGACGAAGAGCCCGCGGTCTTTCTCAGCAGACGTTCGAAGAATCGCGTGCCGGCGATGAAGCCCAGGTTCTCTGCGCTCATGGAGGAGAGATACTGCACCATGTGCTGAAGCGCCGAGGCAACTCCCAGCAGTGCGGCATAGATCACGAATCCCCAGGCCAACGCGGTGACGGCGCCCTCCTGCGGAAGCCGGTCGATGAGGCGAGAGAAGAGATAAGGCCTGCCCACGCTTGCGGTGCTAGAGAGGAGAACCACGATCGCGACGATCAGCAACACCCATCGGTCGGACTTCCAATAGGCGCGGCAACTCTGCGAAATCGGGGCAAGAATCGCCGGTCTCGTCATATGCGGCCGTCTATCAAGCTGTCGAGCGCCATAGCCGCATGTGACGGTCGTTCGGCGACGTCCGGGTGAACGGGGCGCGCCGATGTGCATTTGAAAGCGACGCGGTTCTGAAGTTCGGTCAGTTCGCCATCGGATCGACGCTCGCGCTCGAGCAGAGCCTGATAGGAATCGCCGCACAGGTTCAGAACGATAGCGAAAGCGAATTCCGTCTTCGCCCCTACCGGTCGCCCTGCGACGACAGCAACCCGGAAACTGTCTCCTCCCATCGAGAGAAGCCGTCGCTCCACCGTGAAATGGCGCCACCCGTGCTGCTCCGACATGGCCGCAGCTTGGCCGAAAACCTCAAATGCGCATCCGTGCGTATTGAATAAACAAACGATCGATCGATCTGCATTCATCCATTGCCTGACTCGAAAGCCCGGATGTCGTCGGAACGAAGCGTACGAGGATGCAGCAAGTATTGCCGAAACGAGGGTGGGTCGACGAGGGCAATCTGCTTCCCGATCGCTTTTGTGCAAGGCATGACGGACACACGTGCGTATTGGATGCTGCGTGATTTCGTTTGCCAGTGCATTGCCTTCCTGATCGGGTCAACCTGGTTGTATCGTCACAGTGTAATCGGGTGTAATGGATGTGATATGCGCGGCCGGGTAGTAATATCGTGCGCGACATCTACTGTGTCGTGTCGAAAACCAATGCCACAGGAGGAATAAAATGGTTGCGCGTCTAAACCGGTCGTGTGCGAAGGACGGTGTGATTGCTTATCAGGACAGCGAGAGCCTCGAAACGTTTCATTATTTTCCGGCTCGCATTGATCCAGTCAAGGACGAGACGATCAGAAGCTATGAGGTGAAATATTACGGGATCAACGCTCAGCCGTATTTCATCGATATTGGGAATCGCAACTATCAGAGCGTTGTCGGGGCGGTAGCCAGCGGGCAGGGCGTTGCCGACATCACCAAGAAGCAGCGCGACGCCATTGTGGCCGAGGCGAAGCGGATCTACAAAGTCAGAAATGTTTATCTGGTGCCGCTCGTGCTCGAAGACGTGACTGTGCAGCCCATAATCGCGACGGACGTCGTTGAAATTGGCGGGCGCAGCAGTATCACTTTCCCTGAGCGTTTCCAAGTTGGCACACAATTCGGCTTCAACGTCTCGTCAGGCAATAGCCTGTTTGCTGAATTGGTAGGGTTGCAGGGCTCGGACGAGAAAAACCAGAATCCCGAAATTGGCGTCAATTTCTACGGCACGTGCGAGTTGCTTGCCGACCCGTGGATCGCCGAGCTAACTGCAGACCTGTCCCAAGTCTGGGAATACACGCGTAGTCAATTCGGAGCGAGTGCTCGGATCGGATGGCTGAACATCGGCAACGCCAGCTTCGACAAGATCACGCAGGACCTGCAAAAGAAGGGGATCGTCAAGATCAAATACATTCAGGGGGGCGGTGGCAAGGAATTCGGCTGGCAGTTGCTGGAGTCCACGAAGACCTTGTTCGAAGCAATCAACCAGCAGGCGGCCGCAGGAGAGGGGTTGTTCAAATTCGAGCCAAATCCGGCACCGCAGGAGCCGCCGTCGTCTTCGTCGGGCGGGTTGGGCGCCGGTCTTTTGCCTTACTCGGTCAGCATGAACATGTCGTTTACCTCCAATACGTTCAAGCAATCGATCGCGTTCAACAACAGGGTTGAGTTCGAGGGGCGGCTGCCCGTTGCCTTCAATGGCAATATGGCGCTGGCGCTCTCCTGCAATGCATCGACGCAAAAACACTTCTACGATCTGCAATTGAAGGCGGAGGGGTGCATCACCAAGGCCAAGTCCGATGGACTGCAAGCGCGGATTCGCAAGGAGGTCGCGGCAAAGGACAAGAAGATTGTCGAATACCTGAAGAAGGTTGAAGACGGTACGTGGACGGTTCAGCAATTCTCGGAAATGCTAGAGCTGCTGAACACGATCAACTTGACCGAAAGCAAGAAGAACCTCGACCCCGCAAGCATGGAGGTCTTGAGCGAGGAAGAGGCGTTGCATCTGCTGGAGCAGCGGGAGCAGGAGGTCATTGCATCTTGGTCGACGCCGCTCCAATCGCGTTCGCATATCGTCCACGCGGTATTCCCGCCGGATAACCGCAAGCGGGTGTCCAATACGCGGATCTCGCCGTGGAATGGCGTCGGCATGCTGGAAATGCTGTTCCCTGACGGGAGGACGTATATCGGGACCGCGACGCTGGTGGACGACACCTATGTTGCAACTTGTGCCCACAATTTGTTCGATTCAGCTTGCGGCGGCCGCGCGACAACGATCCGGTTTTACCCGGCCAACAACGGGAGCGCAGATCACCCGTATGGCAGTTTTGCCGCCAACAAGATCTACTACCCGGCGACCTTCGAACAGAACGAACAGGACCATAGCCTGGATTACGGGATCATCAGGTTGGCTGCGGCAGTGCCGGAAGATCTGACCAAGTACACGCTGAAAATTGCTGCAGACAGGGATTTGCAGACGACGACGATGGAGATCGCAGGCTATCCGCTCGACAAGCAACCGGCGAAAACCATGTGGTCTGGCACCGGGGCATTGACCGAAGTTACGCCGACACTCCTGAGTTACAGGATTTCCACCGCGCAGGGACAAAGCGGTTCCGCGATCGTCGCCAAGGACGGCGCCGGTCAGTGGTGCATCTACGGCATTCATGTTGGTGGCCGTGCGGCCGCCAACATCGGCTGTCGAATCAACGAGACAGTCAAGGCCAACATGCTTGGTTGGATCGAGGGCCGGACGCTCGATGACTTTGCCACCGTCGCGGAGGAGTGGGATGCGGAGCCGGAAATGGCCTGAGTCCCGGCGCTCGCAAAGCAATACGTTGCGTCAGTAATGTAATGCTGCTCAGCGCCCGGTTGAGCGCTGAGCAGCATTTGAATTCACTTTATAAATGGAGAGCGACCATGTCTTCTGATCCGGTGATTGAACACGATGATGATCGTATGCCTGTTACGCCGAACAAGCCTCCTCCTCCTGCCTATGCGGTTTTGTATGTCGCTGACGGTAGGTTTCTTATCGCAACGATACGGAAGAGCTCGTACTATTATTTGAGCGGAAAGAATCAAACGGTTGATTGGGAGGGAATCGATTTGACTAAGAAGGGTGGTGGATTGCGTGCGCTGCCTGGAGGTAGAAACGACGAAGGCGATACAGAGGAATGCGCCAGGCGTGAGTTCTCCGAGGAGACCGGCGTTGAATTGCCGAAGAGCATCGAGACACTAATAAAATCCTTCGAGAAAGATAAATACTCGGCTGCGTACTTTCTCGCGAAAACCGGAGAGTGGGCGAGCATATTCAAGGCGATATCGTCGGATTCCCTGCCTAATTCAAAGAAGATCGTTAAAGAAATAATCGAGGAAAGATATACGCAACCATCCCAGGTTGTGGATTATGTCGAGCGGGAGAATATTAAGGTGTGGCCGAAGGATAATGAACTCGATTCGGTCGCTTCCTGGAATATCAAGGATCGAGATCAATGGAACACGATCAAATCGTGGAAGGGGAATCAAGCGATCGGCTGGTATTACGAGGTTCTCAAATATTTGCGCGTCGACATCTTCAAATTGGATGTTTAGGTGCGTGATCTTGCGGGTCGACGAAGTCGCCGGGCTGCGGCGTGGGCGCCTTGGTTGTAGGAAAAGCTCGTGCTGGTTTGCTCACCGATGGCCTCTGCCGCGTGCTCGGTGAATTCGATCGTGATGTGGGTGATCATGCCAGCCCCGTTGGGTGGTGGAAAGCGAAGGCTTCGATTTTCGCATGGCTGCGGCTCGCTTCCGCGACGATTGTTGAGCGATCGGGGCGGCCGATCGCGCTTGCCAGCCGGTCTTCCCATAGGCGATAGCAACAACCCGGCCGAAGCCGGATCGGGAGCGCCCGGACCGACGACGCCAAGCAGTGCTTCCTCGATGGCATCATCGACGCGCAGTCCGCCGAAGTCGATGCAGTGGGGCCCGCCATTGTCCATCCAGGCGTGGCTGCAGCTGTAGCGCGGGATATGGTTTTCCATGCCGGAGTACCGGAGTGTGAGCTTGCGGCCGCAGCACTCGCACCGGATCAGACCAGCCAGCAGCGCGTCACCATGCTTGGGCGCGCCGTGATGCCGACCGATGAGAACGTTGCTGCTGACCATGGTGCGGATTGCTTCGAACCTCTCCCAGCTCACATACCCTTCGTCGGTATTGGGCTTCAGCGCCAGCCATTGGTTCCGCGCCTTGCGGCGGATCTTCACGCTCACGCCCGCGGTGCTGTATCCCGCGGCCACAGCTGTCTTACCATAGGCATGGGCATAGGCAATCCAAGCTCGCCCCCTTCATGGGCAGCCCCCCTCGACCGTCGCCCCCCGCTGCACCCTGAACCGGCACGGCGCCAACCGTACCTCGCCGCGCCGGCGTTCGACCGGCAGCGTGGCCGCGGCCGACGGGGCCAGGGCCTGCGCGAACTGCTCGCGCGCCCGGAAAATCTGGATGTTCACGTAGGGCGGGTCGACGCCCAGCATATGCGCGAGCGCCTCGGTCGAGACCCAGCCTTGGGCATGCGGATCGAAGCCCCGTGCCGCGTCCCTGAGCCGCAGCCGGGCCAGCGTGGCCAGCAGATAGTGGTGGATGCGTTCGCCGAGATCGATCGCCCGGTCGCCCAGCTCCATGCGCAGGCGTGCATGCTCCTCGTTGCTGGCGATCTCGAAATGCAGCAGCAGGTCGGGCGCAGCCGGCGCGCTGTCCGCGTGCGGGGTGGCGAGCGTCGAGGCAAGCTCGGGACAGAGCACCAGCTCCCAGCGCTGGGCCGAAATCTGGAAGATGGCACCGTCCGACAGCACGCCGATGCCGTAGGTGTCCTCCAGCAGCCATTGCTCGCCGTTCCAGCTGAGATGGGCTTCTGGGTTCGCGAGCGACGGCAGGAACATGCCCTCCGCGCGCAGCGGCAGCGCCTCGCCGTCGTCGCTCAACGGGAACAGGCAATTCATTGGCGCGGCCACCTCGTGCACCCGCCAGCACCCCTCGATGTCCGCACCGAAGACGATATCGCTGCCGGCGGTCAGCTTCCGCCATGATTCCGGCGGCAGCCGCGTCCCGTCGACGAAGGTGCCGTTGCGGCTCTGGTCGAGGATTTCCCAGCGCTGCAGCTGCCAGCGTATCAAAGCATGGATCTTCGAGACATCGGCCCCGCGCAGCACGGTGCGGCAGGCTGAGGGATGGCGGCCGAAGGCATGCAAGGGGCGCAGCATGATGCGGGCACCCGTGTGCAGATTGCGTAGGCTTGCCATCGCGCAGGCTCACCCGTCAGAGGAAGAGCGGCTGCGGATTGAGCTCGTCCGGCGCCAGCTTCCGGTCCAGCCAGCCGAGCGTCACCGGCACCTGGTGCAAGCGTGACGTGGTCCAGCCGGGCCAGATATGGCTGAGGCCGGGCACGACGATCTTGACCGTGTGCAGCGGAATGTCCGGCCGCGTGTAGTCGAGCATGATCATCTCCAAGCCTCGAGCCGACGCGGCGGCGACGCAATGATCGACCCGCTCGACGATACGCGGGGCGCCGCAGCGCGCCGCCCCCGGCGACGGAAGCAGGAAGCGCAACGCTGCTGCGCCGTCCGCCGGCGGCGCCATCCGTTTGTCCACGCAGACCAGCTGCAGCAGCTCGGCCATCGCGCGCTCGCCGGCCTCCGCCAGGCTAGCGCCGCTGCCGAAGCCGTACAGCCAGTCGCCGCGGTTTCGATGGCGCGCAATCGCGGCGACGACCGGAATGCCGAAATCATGCGTCAGGTCGAGCAGCCAGCGCTCCCAGGCGGCACCGAACGCATCGCCGATCCGTGCCGCGCCGGGACCGACCGGCGCTTCCGGCCGGCCAATTCTATTGTACCACCACAGGGCGACTGCGTCACGCTCCACCAACTCGAGAAAACCGCTGAGGATGGCCTCTTCGAGCGTGTTGCCGGCGGCACAGCCATTGGAGTTCCAGCCGATGCGGCCGGCCTCCTCGGCCGGCGCCTGCGCATAGCAGAAGCCCAGCGGCAGGTAGCAGCGCGCGTTGCGCGTGAGCGACCAAGCCGGCGCCCAGCGCATCGGCGTCGTTCGGTCGACCGCCGCGGCGGAGGGCTGCAACTGCTGAGGCAAGAACGCCGGGGCATCCAGCGCATCGGCCGCCCCCACCACCGCGGCCTCGTCGCCTTGGCAGCAGGCGGCGTAACGCTCCATCGCTTCGCATAACGCGCTGGCCTGGGCTTGCGCGTCGGAGGCGCCCTTCCCGAGGCAGAGCCGGGACAGCGGACGCTCGAAAGGCGCGTCGTCGAGCTGCAGCGTCCTGAAGAAGCCGCTCCGATAGATGGCAGGTGCCGCGGGGTGGCTCGACGCATCGAGGCGCGAGAGATGGGAGACGATGCCGCACAAGTCGCTGACATAAGGTCTCAGGCGCTCGACCGTCTGCGCCGGCGGCACGCGCTCGATCGGCGCACGCGGATCGAGGGAAGGCTGCTGCCATTGGCGCTCGGCCATCAGCCAGGGCACGCTGCAGCAAGGACAGGCCGGACTCGGGACGATCGCATGCGGGACTGGCGCACCGCCGATCTCGGCTTCGTCGAAGACCAGCAGATGCGGCATGCGCTGTGCCAGGAGACGCGGCAACCAGGCGTGCGCGGCGTTCAAGCCGTCGGCGACCCAGGATGCCTCGCAGCGCACCGGCACGCGCGGCCAGGCGCCGCACCTGGCTTGCCACCAGGCCCGGACGGGACGATTGTGAAGGCAGCGCTGCGTGAGGCAGTGCCAGCACGCCCCGTTCAACGCGCCGCCGCCTCTCAGCAGACCGGCCAGGCGCTGGCGGCCGGTCGCCTTGACGAGCAGCCAATCGCGACCGACCGCTCGCTGCTCCCGATCGACCGCGGCCAGCCGTGGATCCAACAGGTCGTCGCAAAAGACGATGGTGAGCGCCGGCGCTGCCGCCTGCCGTGCGGCATCGAGCGCCGCGTCGTCATCGACGCCACAGGACAGGTTGATCACATCGACCGGCTCGCCGATCGCTTGCCGCCTCGGCTCGGCCATCGTGTCCGGCGCCGCGAAACGGGCTTCATCCGGACGCGCGCTGCCCAAAGCCCGCACATGGCCCTGGGCGGCCAGGGCATGCAATGCCTCCAATACCGATGGCATATTCCAGGCCCAGTGCTCGTTGCGGCAGAGCGCGGCCAGCGGCACGCCTTGTTCGATTGCCGTGGCGACGCCGGTGAAGCCCCGGTCGTCGAACAGCCAAGCGTCTCTCTCGCTCAGCAGCAGCCACCGATCCGCACCGAGCGAGGCCGGAACGAGCGCTTCGTTCCAGAGGTAGACCGTGTCGACCAGGTCCATCCTTCAGGCTCCTGCCGCTGCCGCGCGTCCGCCGACCTCGACGGCCGCCCCGCCGCATTGACGGCGCAATCCCCGTCCGAGATTGGTGAGGGGACGATCGAAGGCCGGCACGGATTTGCCGAGATCGAGCGAAGCTGTCAGTTGCCCATGCAGGTGAAAGGATAGGCCTCGCCCGTATTATTGTAGGAGGTCAGCGCGATCGGCCACAAGGAAGAACAAGACGTAGTTGCGGTTGACCAAAGCGAGGAATAATGACGAGAATCGGGTGGGGCCGGGTAATTCAGCACGACGGCGTTAGGTTTTTCCCTGGTTGGACCATCGGACTGTTGCGCATAATTCCATTTCTTGCCGTCCCATCTCAGCGCGCTACCGCCCAAGAACTGGATCTTGAAGTTGAAGGGGCTGTTGTAGCCGAGCCACTTGCTCAGCGTCGGCGATGCATCGTAGGTCGGTGATGGAACGGTCTGGTCGTTGTTGGTCAGCGCCTCATAGAACGTGCCGTCGGTCCAGGCGAGCGCGATTGCGCGCAGGATCACGCCGCCGAAGGCCAGCAACGTCCCCGGTCCGCCCCCGGGCACGCCCAGTCCCGTCGGCAACGCTGCGTCCTGAGATCCTTGGAGATAGGAGCTGGCCCCGGCGGGCGGCAAGTCATTCGGCGACGCGATGTCGGCCACGCCCAGGAGCGTCGGAAACCTCTGATAATACGCCGCCAATGCTTCTACAGCGGTCGTGTCGTCATCAGGCTTCTTCGGCAGGGTGATGATGAACTGGTCGTCCTGCCCGACCCAGCCGGCGGTCTTGACTGGCTGCCACCCCGCCGATTTTTCGCTATGATATGCGAGACAAATCGCCAAGTCCGGCCAGTTGGTGCGCATTCCGAATAATCGCTGCAGAAGGCCTTGGATATCTCTGCCGGACAGGAGTTCTTGGATAAAAGGATTATGCCGTCCTGTCCACCCTTCCAGGGGCTGGTCGAACGGCCATTGCGTCCACGAGTGAGCAATTGCCCGCAGATAGGCGACGCGAAAGTCCATCAGCGGGTCTAGACCGCACGAAGTCGTCATGGTGCACCTCCTCTGAATATCGCCAAATGGTCGGCGTCTGACGAACTGCCGCACGAGGCGCCCGCCTCGATCGGCGCAGGTTCTGGAGCGTCGACGCGCGGGAAACAATTACAAGTCATTACAGGGCGTGTCCGACGCGGAGCACGGTCGAGCGCCGCGTCGCGGCACGCTGTCTCTGCCGAAAGCGGGGATCGCCTCGAGGGCCGCGTGCGCCTCGGCAAAGGCGCGGTGCTTGCCGCCGCGGCGGGCGATCTCCGCCGCGCGCCGGAGCGATGCCTCGACCAACCCCGGCTCGGCGCCCGAGCCGCGCAGATAACGCGCGCGGGCAAGATGCAGCTCCGCCGCGTAGGCCTGCTCGCCGATCTGGTCGACAAGTGCCAGGCAATGGTCGATCCGGGTGATCGCCTCGACCCAGCAACCTCGATCGGCCAACGTCTCGGCGGCGAAGGAGCGATAATGGGTCTGGCCATAGCGGCAACCCATGCGCCAGAGCGTTTCGAGCGTGCGGTCGGCCTCGTCGACCTCGCCCAGGGCCCAGCATCGAACGATCGTCGCATAGCCTTCGAAGGCCGGCAGGCCGTAGCGTGCGCTCAGCGACAGCAACTCTTCCATGGTATGTTGCGCGCCGTCATGGTCGCTTCGGGCCTGCAGGCCCAGGCCGCGGTACAGCAAGGCCATGGAGAGCGACGGGATGTGGCCGATTGCGCGCCCCCATTCCACCGCCTGCTCGGCATCCGCCCAAGATTGCTCATGGGCGAGGCACCAGCGCACGCGCGCCCGGCCCGCACAAGCCCAGACCCGCGTGTCGAAGCCCAGGAGACTGGCATGAGGCGCATGCGCAGCGGGATCGTAACGCTCGATCGCCTCGGTCAGAAGCTGTTCCGCGCCCGCGAAATCGCCATCGGAATAATGCGCCAGGCCGCTATAGGTGCAGGCGGCGACCAGCACGCCGTCATCCTGCCGGCGCCGCGCCAGCGCCATCAGCCGGTCGGTCAAGCGCCGCACCTCGGCGCGATTGCTCGCCACATGGTGGTAGGTGATCATCGCCCACAAATGCCGCAGCTCCGCCTCATCGCCGATTCCGCTCTCGAGCAGCGCTTGCGACGATGCAATCGATTGCTCGACCGACGGATGGGCCCAGCCGTGCTTGTTCATCAGCGCCTGGGTGACGTAGCCGTTCAGGTCGAGCGTCGCCTCGGCCCGGCGCCGTGGCGGCAACTCGGCGATCCAGCCCTTGACCTGTTGCGCATAGGCCAGCGTCTCTTCGTTCAAGGAGCGCCATTGCGTGATCGCGAGCTGGCGGACGCCCAGCTCCACCGCCCGCGCCGGCTCGCCGGCCTCGGCGTGGTGGCGCGCGACGAGGCCGGGCTGCTCGGTCAGGAGCTGCGGGTACAATGCCTCGAAAGCGCGTGCCACCGCGCCATGCTCCGTCCTTCGCTGCGCCTGCAGCATGCAATCATAGGCAGTGTCGCGGATCAGGCTATGACGGAACATGAACACGCGGCCGCGTCCGCCCTCACGTTCGACGATCAAGTCGGCTTCGCGCAGCACTTTTAGCGCTTCGCCGGGCGGAACCTCGGCGCGGCGCGCGCAGGCTTCCAGCAGCTCGAGCTCGAAGTCGCGGCCGATCGTTGCGGCCCGAAGCAGCACGGCGCGCGCAGGGCCCAGACGGTCGAAGCGCGAGATCAGCGAATCCCGCAAGGTGGCCGGTACGGTCGACAGCGGCGCGTCGTCCCGGAAGCACCATCTTCCGTCCCGCTCGCGCAGATGGGCGAGGGCCACGGCCTTGGACAGTTCCTGTACAAAAAGCGGCACGCCGTCGGTGCGCGCGACGATGTGGTCGATGACGCTTGGATCGACGTTTCGGGGCGCCAGCGTGTGACGGGCGATATCGGCGGCCTGCGCGTCGTCGAGCCGGCCGAGTTCGATCAGATCGAACGGCAACGCCCCAGCCGCCACATGAGTCGGCACCGTCCAGCTCGGCCTCGCGGTCAGCATCAGCAGCAGACGCTTATCCTCCGCGGCGGCGATAAGCACCTCCAGCCACTCCAGCATGGTCGGATCGACCCAGTGCAGATCTTCGACCAAGAGCAGCAAGGGCGCCCGCTCGCAGGCCAGGCAGACCCAGCGCGACAGCGCGCGCAGCAGCCATTGCTTCTGCAGAGGCGGTGACGCCAGGCTCGGCACGTAGGGACCGAAGGGAAGCGACAGCCAGGCGCAGAAGATCGGCATCACCTGCTCAATGTCGCAGCCAGCTTCGCGCAGGAGCGTTTCGAGCCGGCGCTGTGCGTCGTTGGCGGTGCCGGGCTTGTCGCGCGGCTCAATCTGTTCCCGCAGCAGTGACAGGACCGGGGCCAGCGCGCTGTTGCGCTGCTCCGGCAAGCACCGGGCGAACCACATCTGCGCGCCGTCCCCGACGAGCCGGCTGCGCAGCCCGTCGACCAGGCAGGACTTGCCGATGCCCGCCTCGCCGCGGACGACCAGCACCAGACCCCGACCGCTGCAAGACTGCGCCCAGGCCAAGCGCAGCCGCGCCAATTCGCCAGCTCGCCCGACACAAAGATTGTGCAGCGAATCAGACGTTTCCGCGATCGAACCGCTCAAGGTGAACAGGTGGAGCAGCGGTGCTTCATCGAGCCTCGGTGCGTCGCTCGATACGTCGAGCAGCGGGAATGAACGCAGCAATTCGGCAGCCGTCTCGCTGACCAGGATGCTGCCCGGCGCGGCACGGTCGGCCAATCGCATTGCAAGATGCATCGTATGGCCCGACGGCGGCTCGCCCGGCGCCATGATTCCGATGCCGCTGTGCAGCGCCAAGCGGACGACCAGGTGCGCCTTTCCCTGCCGCGCCATTTCAGCGGCGTGCTGGCGCGCCAGCGCCGCAAGGTCGAGCGCGGTCATGGCGGCGCGGCGCGTGTCGGTATCGCTGACATAAGGATATCCGAACACCACGATCATGTATCCGCCCAATGCTCCGGCGAGCATGCCGCCGCGCCGTGCTGCGGCCTCGCTGAAGAGGCGCAACGCCTCTCGCCGTGCCAACTCGATCGCTTCGACGTCGGCTGGTTCGTCGGGCTCGATCGGCCACACGCCGACGCTGCAGCACATCACGGTGACCCGGCGCTTTTCGACGAAGCCGCGCGCACTCGCCACCGTCGGCGCCAGCCGCTTCGCGCGCACGTCGTCTTCCGCGGCGATCGGGCCCACCAAATCGTCCAAACGCGTCCGATTGAGTTCGGCGAGCAGCCCGGCCGCGTTGGCGCAGCGCTCCGCCGCCACCTTGCGCAGTGCGCGGCGCAGCAGCGTGCCAAGCGCATGGCTGCCGATCTCGGGCGGCAAGGGCACTTCCTGGGCGCTGAGCTGAAGATGCAGGATCTCGGCCGCCGAGACGCCGCCGATCGCACGGCGTCCGGTCAGGCATTCGAGGAAAATCAGGCCCCACGAATAGAGATCGGCGCTCACGCCGGGCGGTTCGCCGCGGAGCTGCTCGGGCGCGCAGTATGACGGCGTGCCCAACCATTCCTCGGTCATGGTCAGGGTCGGAAAAGGTTCGCTGCGAGCGTGCGCCACAAGCGTGCTGATGCCGAAGTCCAGAACCATGGCATGATCCAGCGCACCGGTGCGCGTGATAATGATGTTCTCCGGCTTCAAGTCGCGGTGGACGATGCCTGCGCGATGGGCGCAGTCGAGCGCATCGAGGATCTGGGCCATGACGCGGCCAGTATCGACGGCGCTGAGCACGCCCGTGCGGTGCAGCCGATTGCGTAACGTTTCGCCGGGTACGTATTCGAAAACGGCGTAAACATGTGGGCCTTGCCGGCCTTTGTCGAGCAGTTGCACGATATGGGGATGATGCACCCGGGCACACAGGCTGGTTTCGCGGTGGAAACGGGCCTCGCGGCGCGGATCGCCCTCGAGCCGGGCAACCTTTATGGCGACTCGCATGGCGGTACTCTGCTGAATCGCAAGAAAGACGGTGCCGTAGGCTCCGGCGCCCAACGGCTCGATCAGGTCATAGCCGGGCAGCTGAGGTCCGTCTGGAAACACATCATCGATCGACGGCTTAAAATTGCTAGTGGCTTCCAAGTTGTTGCTCCTCAAAAGAGGATGCCAGTGCAGACGCTTTCGATACATAAGTATCTAGGGTCTGTTGGGATTCAGGATTCTCATTCGTGCTTGGCTGTGAGTCAAGCTTTGGATGGAACGATTCGTTTTGACTGACGGCCAATGGGCGAAGATGGAGCCGCTTTGTCTCGGCAAGCCGAGCGATCCTGGCCGCAGCGGCAAGGACAACCGGCTGTTTGTTGAGGCGGT
>NZ_JBVAPG010000175.1:0-15643 GCF_055413685.1 Bradyrhizobium sp. LeoA1Lang
GCATTGCGCTCGCCCGTAAGCTCCTGGTCCGCCTCAACGCCAAAGCACGCGAGGCGCGTGCCGCTTACGCCAATGCAACTTGACAATCCAGATAGTCGCTCATCCGGCGCGCATTGCATGCGCGCCAACTTCTCCCACAAGGGGAGAAGGGAAGAGCCTCCTCACTCCGGCAAATTGTTCACCTTCTTCACCCAGGCGCGGACGTCGGCGAGGACGTCGGGCAGCACGGCCTTGACGTCCTGCACGGTCATGCCGGCCTTGATGCGGGGATCGTAGAGCAGGTTGAGGATGTACTGGTCGTAGACGTCGAAATAGCCCATCGAGACGTTGTCGTTGAACATGGTCCAGGGCACGCTAGAGGTGTCGTTGATCGGGCCGAGCGACTGCAGCAGTTCCTCATAGGCGCAATCGAAGAAGACGAAGTCGCCGTTGTCGACCGTGAGGATCACGTCCGAATGCTCGATCTCGAAATTGTCGTTCTTGCGAAAGCCGCTCAGGCATTGCGGGTCGAGCGAGGAGCGGATCTCTTTCGCCCGCTCGCTGCCATAGAAGGTCGTGATGGTGCGATAGAGATCGCGGTCGCGTACCAGCTTCACCCTCACATTGGCGATCTCGCTGCTCTCGGTCATGGCGATGTCGAGATGCTGGACCTTGGCGGCGATGTCGCCGACGATCTTTCCGAGCTGCGCCTTGCGGTCGGCGCGGGTGCCATCGGCGAACACCCTGATCGGGGAGTCATATTTGCGGATGCGGTCGACGCGGCCGGCAAGGTGGTACTCGGCGCCGAACGCCGTCTTCATGAAGCCTTCGATGATCTCGCTATCGGTGAAGGCTCTCTTCTCGTTGCGCTGGCGCGCAGCGATCGATGGGTTCTCGCCCGACCATGCCGGCGGCGCAACGAGGCCGGGCATGATCGCGGCCGGGGCGATTGCAAGGACGAGGAAAGCTAGGATACGGCGAAGCGTGCACATCGCTATAACGCTGCCGCAATCACCGTGCGCGCGCAAGCTTGCTTGCGCACGGCAGCGCCGGTTCCCGTACCTAATTCTTGACGACGACAGTGGTGCCAACGGAAACGCGGCTATAGAGATCCACCACATCCTCGTTGGTCATGCGGAAGCAGCCGGACGATACCGCCTGTCCGATCGTCTCCGGCTCGTTCGAGCCGTGGATGCGGTAGAGCGTCGAGCCGAGATACAGCGCGCGGGCACCGAGCGGATTTTCTATGCCGCCGGCCATGTGGCGCGGCAGGTCGGGACGGCGCCGCAGCATCTGCGCCGGCGGCGTCCAGCTCGGCCATTCCTTCTTGGCGGTGACGCGATGGGTTCCGCCCCAGCGGAAGCCGTCGCGGCCGACCCCGATGCCATAGCGCAGCGCCTGGCCGTCATTGAGGACGAGATAGAGCCGCCGCTCGGCGGTGTTGATGACGATGGTGCCCGGCGCATAATGGCTCGGGTACATCACGGTCGCCCGTTGGATCGGGCTCGCGCCGGTGCCGAAGAAGTTCGGGCCTCCGCCCATGATGTCGCGGGTGTCGAAGAATTGGGCCTGCGCCTGACCGGCGCCTCCCAGCATCAAGAGCGCCGCCGCCAGCAAAACCCTGCCCCGTGTCATTGCCTTCCTCGCGTTATTTCCAACCTCACGAAAGTGAGGCCATAAGTTGTTCGAATGCGCAACCCACGCCGCCGTGAGCAACGGATTTTCGGACACCGCGGTTAAAAAAGGCAACACATCGGAAACGATGGCAGCAATGTCCCGCTAAACCTTTGACGAAACGGGCGAACAATGGTTGATCTGAGCCTGGGACGCCAGGCTTGAGACACTCGACTTGGGCCAACACAACATCGCGGGGATGCGGGAGCGAGACATGAATGGTGCGGAAAGTCTGGTGCGGACATTGGTCGCGGGCGGCGTCGACGTCTGCTTCACCAACCCCGGCACCTCGGAGATGCATTTCGTCGCCGCGCTGGATAGGGTCGAGGGCATGCGCTGCGTGCTCGGCCTGTTCGAGGGCGTGGTGACGGGGGCGGCCGACGGTTATTTCCGTATCAAGGAAACACCCGCTTCGACGCTGCTGCATCTGGGCCCCGGTCTCGCCAACGGCCTTGCCAACCTGCACAACGCCAAGAAGGCGAATTCCGGCATCGTCAACATCGTCGGCCAGCACGCGACCTACCACATCGCCTATAACGCGCCGCTGACCTCCGACATCGAGGGCCTGGCGCGGCCGATGTCGGCCTGGGTCAGGACCTCGCCGGATGCCAAGTCGGTCGCCGCCGATGGCGCTGCCGCGATTGCCGCTGCCAAGAGCGCGCCGCCGCAGATCGCGACCCTGATCCTGCCGGCCGACACCGCCTGGAACGAGGCCGACGGCATCGCGCAGGTCCCGGCGGAAACCCAGCGGCCGAACTATTCGGCCCAGGCGGTGGAAGCGGCGGCCAAGGTCTTGCGCGAAGGCAGCGCGCAGAACCTGTTGCTGCTGACGGGAAGCGCGCTGACCGAGCATGGGCTGGCGCTGGCGCAGCAGATCGCCGGCAAGACCGGCTGCAAGGTGATGGGCCAGACCTACAATCCGAAGATGGCCCGCGGCAGAGGCCGCTTCCTGATCGACCGCATTCCTTACGTGATCGAGCAGGCGCTGCCGATCCTCAAGGACTTCAAGAACATCGTGCTGGTCGAGGCCAACGACCCCGTCGCCTTCTTCGCCTACCCGAACAAGCCGAGCTTGTTGAAGCCGGAGGGTTGCGAGGTGCATCGCATGACCTCGGGCGGCGAGAATTCGGTGGCTGCGCTGGAGGCGCTCGCCGGCGCGCTTGGGGCCAAGCCGCAGGACGTCAAGCCGCAGAAGCTCGTCGAGCTTGCGAAGCCGACCGGTGCGCTGACGTTTGCCTCGATCGCGCAGGCGATCGCGTGCGCAATTCCGGAGAACGCAATCGTGGTCGATGAATCCATCACCACCGGCCGCGGCTTCTTCCCGCCGACGGCGGCCGCAGCGCCCCATGACTGGCTGCAGAACATGGGCGGCTCGATCGGCTTCTCGCCGCCGGTTGCGACCGGCGCTGCCGTAGCCGCTCCCGACCGCAAGGTGATCTGCATGGTCGGCGACGGCTCTTCGATGTACACGATCCAGGCGCTGTGGACGCAGGCGCGCGAGAACCTCAACGTCGTCACCATCGTGTTCGCCAATCGCATCTATCAGATCCTGCGCGGCGAGTTCGATGGCGTCGGCGCCGGCGAGCCGGGCAAGCGCGCGCAGGACATGCTGAAGATCGACCGGCCGACCATCGACTTCGTCTCGCTCGCCAAGGGCATGGGCGTGCCGGGCCGCGCGGTCGCGACTGCTGAGGAGTTCAACAAGGCGCTCGCGGAGGCGATCGCCGAGCCGGGACCGAGGCTGATCGAGGTGCAGATGTAAGGGGGCCGCTCGCGATTTGCCCTATGCCGCGATATCCGGGAAGCAGAACTCGCAGATCAGCCCCTCCGGCTCCCACTGCCGGGTGATGGTGCCGCTCAACGTGCGAACCACGCCGTCGACGGCGCCGACGCCAAATCCGGTCCGGGTGGGCGCGGCCACCTTGGGACCGCCGCTCTCCTGCCAGCGCAGGGAAAGGTTGGCGTTATCGGTCCGCCAACTGACGGCGATCTTTCCCGAGGGGCTAGAGAGCGAGCCATATTTGGCGGCGTTGGTGGCGAGCTCGTGCACGGAGACCGCGATCGCCTGCGCCACCGTGGCCGTCAGCCTCAAATCGCCGCCGTCGATCGCGACCCGCCTCGAGTCGTGTACCGCATAGGGCTTGAGCTCCTGTTCGATGATCGCGCGGATGTTGGCGCCGGTCCAGCGTGAGACCGAGAACAGCCGCTGCACATTGGCGAGCACGCTGAGGCGCCCCTGGAAGGCCGCCTGGAACTCCTGCGCGGTATCGGCCTTGGTCAGGCGCAGGATCGCCTGGATCACCGCGAGCAGATTGTTGGCGCGATGATCGACCTCCCAGGCGAGCCGCATCATGCGCTCCTCGGCCTGCTTGCGCATGGTGGTATCGACCAGCATGTTGACGGCGCCGATCAGCCGCCCCTCAGCGTCGCGCAAGGGTGTGGGATAGGGCATGAAGCAGATGCGCGAGCCGTCGGGCCGCTCGGCGATTGCTTCCATGTTGCGGACCGGGCGGTTCTCACGAAGCGCGACCGCCATCGGACACTCCCCATGCGGAAGCGGCGTGCCGTCCGGGCGGAACAGCTTCCAGCTCACGCACCACATGTCGCCGATGGCAGGCACATGTCCGGCAAACTCGATGCAGGCCTCGTTGAAGAAGGTGATGCGGCCTTCCGCATCCGTCGTGTAGATCGCGGCGGGCAGCGCCTGAAGCACATCGCGAAACTGCTGCTCGTCGGTGTCGGCGCTGATGGCGGTGTGATGCGCCAGGATCTTTTCGATCTCTGCTTCTTCTTCCGAATCGTCAAAGAGGTTCAGCATCACACGTCCATGCCCGCAGGTCTTCAGCCGGTAATTCGACACCAAGGGAAATGTTCCTCCCGGTGCGTGCAGTGGCCTGCAAATTCAGTGGAAATCCGGACGGAAGGACGGTGAGCACAGCGACGAGGGCACATCAAAAAAGGCCGCCCCGAAGGACGGCCTTGATCCCCATGAATCCTGTCTTACTGATGCATCGTGTCTTCGCCGGATTTCTTCGACGACTTCTTGGCCACCTTCTTCGAGCTCTTCTTCGGCGCCATTTTCGACGCATCATCCTTGCTCGCATTGTCGCTCTGTGCCGCTTGGCCAGTCGCGCCGCCGGCCTTGTCGGTGGTCTGTGCTGAAGCGGCCGACGAAATGAACGCCAGTGCGGTGGCGGCGATAATCAGTCTACGCATAGGATGGTTCTCCCAAGTTGGCCCCCGGCCTTCAACGGAACCGCGATGCGTCCGGTTCCGTTGCCGCGATCAGCAGTCCGTGAGCGGCGCGTGAACTCGACGCTGGAAGGCGCGAGGCTGGAACCCGCGGTGCCTGCCGGAGGTTCTGGCTCCGGCAGCCGGCCAGTCGATCACTCTTCTCGGTGCCTCGCTGGAAGTGACGGCCGGCCGCAACGTCTTCCAGTCCGATCCGGGGACGCTGGTCAATGGTCCGTTTTCCAGCGTCGGGCCGCTGGTCGCGGGGGATCTGCGTCCCGGCGCCGATATTGTCCTGCAGGCCGGCGTTGGATCGAGCGGTCCGGACTACGCTGCTCTTGCAGCGCGCTATCTCGATCCGGCCAACCTCGCGCAGCCCGGTGTCCCTCTGGCCGATCAACCCGGCAAGGTCGCGAAGATCTACGAAGCCGAATTTGAGCACATGGCTCAAGGGTCGGTTCGGCTTCCAGGGCACGGTCGAGCAGGCGATCGCTTTTTTCGATGCGCTTCCGGTCGAACAACGCGCGATCTTCCTGCGCCAGGTCTACTTCGCCGAGCTGCGCGAAGGCGGCCGCGAATACAACGATCCGAACAGCATGCGCTTCAACTCCTATCTGCGCGGCCGCGAGGCGATCGCCATGCTGTTCCCCGAGACGGACGCCAATGGCAATCCGACCGAGCGCAAGGGGGACATCACCATCTTCGGAGGGTCGAGTATCCGCACCAACTTCGGCGGCAACATCCAGATGCTCGCGCCGAACGGGCAGATCATCGTCGGCGTGGAAGGCACGGTGCCGCCGTCAAGTGCGGGTATCATCACGCAGGGCGAGGGCGACATTCAGATGTATTCCAAGGGCAGCGTGCTGCTCGGCCTGTCGCGCATCATGACCACCTTCGGCGGAGATATCTTGATCTGGTCGGCGGAAGGCGACATCAACGCCGGCCGCGGCGCAAAGAGCGCGATCGTCTACACGCCGGCAAGGCGCGTCTATGACGATTATGGCGGCGTGACCCTGTCGCCGAATGTGCCGTCCTCAGGTGCGGGCATCGCGACCCTCAACCCGATCCCGGGCATTCCTGCGGGCAATGTCGATCTGATCGCACCGCTCGGCACGATCGATGCGGGCGAGGCGGGCATCCGCTCCTCGGGTAACGTCAACCTCGCGGCGCTGCAGATCCTCAACGCCGCCAATATCCAGGCGCAGGGCAATACGACCGGTGTGCCCACAATCCAGGCCCCGAACATCGGCGGTCTCACCGAGGCGTCGAACACCGCCGGCGCCGCCCAACAGGTGGCGAAACCGGCCCAGACCGGAACCGCAGAACAGCCCTCGATCATCATCGTCGAATTCCTCGGCTTCGGCGGCGGTGATGGTGCTGCGCCGAATAGCAATGACGACGAGCGTTCGCGCAAAATGCAGGGGCGGCAGACATACAACACAAACGGAGCGGTGCAGGTCTTGGGTCACGGTGACCTGACCGATCAGGAGAAAGAGCTCCTGAATGATGAGGAGAAGCGGAAACTTTAGCGCCCACGGCGGCTGGCGCGATGGGCTGCTTGCGGCTCGATCATGATCCGATTAGACGGAATCGGATCATGATCTCATCTCTTTGTTTGAGCATGATCTTTTCGGAAAACCGGTTTCCACTTTTCCGGATCATGCTCTAATTGGCTGGGTTCGTCATCGGACTGCTTCAATTGCGCGTGCCGACGGGCAGTGATTGCGTCTTGTGTTCCTCGAGCTTTATGACTCCGGTACCCAACGGCATGGGTACGGTCGCCGAGACTAACATGACCATTGAAGTGCCCCTCACCGGAGCCAGGCGAACTTCGATACCCTGGTTGGCGACCATGAATTTTGTCATCGACGAATTTGGGTCGTGACCCGCGAGAGGGACGAACCGCGCGGAGCATACGGCCGCGGGACCGGAATAGCCTCGGGTCTTGAGTTGCTCCGTCCTGAGGTAAGAGAGGGTTATATCCGCCCGGAAAACACCGTTGAACACGCGCAAGGTTCGGTTGCAGGAGGAGGGGCCCACTCCATCGTCACCGGGCGGAACAGTCAGTATGAGTGCGCTAACGGGATCGACCACATTTTGCTTGTATTCTTCCTTCAAAGGAACCAGTGCAGGGTTATCTTCGATCGGTGGATCAATCTCGGTGGTTTGCGCGTTGCCGCCCTTGAGCGACACCCGTATGCTTTGCGCTCTGCCGGTCCCGACTTGGCTGGTCGTGAAGTGCGAGGGAAGAAGGGCTCCTTCGCGGACAAGCCCATTCGCCTTCATGTTGATCTTATACGACATAGCGACTCTCGCGGCGCCCGTTAGCTGGGCATCAAGGTCAGCTTGGTAGGATGACGCGCCAATGTCGTTCGCCGTCTTAACCTCGCCGACCCGAACCCCCAGATAAGCCAGCGAATACCGCGCATAGACCGTCGCAGCCATGGCCGATTGAGGGATTGGCCATGATACCGCAACGGCCATAAGCGCCGCGATCGTTCGCCTGGCTGGTTTCCCTGCCCAATCGATCATTGTTCGACCTCTTTCTGCGAGCGCGCCAGCGCCGCGTAGTAACTTGGTTCCTTGCCTCGGCCTTGCATTCAAAGTTCGTTCCGGTCGAAGGAGGCTGCCATCCGGATTCAACTTTGTCCGATCTGAGGCGCAAATAGCGCTAAGCCGGGCGCCACCAAGTGCCGAGAGTGGAGGTGTTGTGAATTCGCCTCGGCACGGCGGCAAGTTGGTGACCCGCGTCGCTCTCACAGCCGCGGGGGTCGACTGATCCACGATGGGCTCGAAGCAATCGCATGGCATTCCCCCGGAACAATAGACGGAATGATCGATCTATTATCGAGGACGAATTTTAGCGTCAAGAGAATTAGACCGGTCGCTCTATTTAAGGGGGCCTGAGTCCAACTCGAAAGCGACTAAAGATATTGTGTACGCGCCAAATGGCCACATAAAAGCTCAACCTCTGGGCTTGTTGTTGCACTGAGTGCGATATAAAATTTACACTTGGTGCAATTATTTAGCCGCTCCGCCGCGGGCCGGGGCGGAGGCAAGGAGCGCGGTGATGAAGCTCAACGTCAATGGAAACGACCGGAACTTCGACGGCGATGTCCGCATGCCGTTGCTCTGGGCCATCCGCGATCATCTCGGGTTGACCGGGACGAAGTACGGTTGCGGCGTCGCCCAATGCGGAGCCTGTACGGTTCATGCGGACGGGCAGGCTCTGCGTTCGTGCTCGATTTCCGTAGCCGACGCGCAAGGCATGAGGATCAGGACGATCGAGGGGTTGGGGGCAGACCATCGCCTGCTTGCCGCTTGGGTCAAGCACGACGTTCCGCAATGCGGCTACTGCCAGTCCGGCCAGATCATGCAAGCCGCCGCGCTGCTTGAAGCGATCTCTAAGCCCACCGACGCCGACATTGACAGTGCCATGAGCGGCAACATCTGCCGATGCGGGACCTATCAGCGCATCAGAGCGGCGATCAAGGATGCGGCAGGAGTCGCGTGATGTCCGAACGTAAATCCGAAGAACGGTCGTCGCGATCGCCCGCGCTCACCCGCCGGCGTCTGGTCTTGGGCGGCAGCCTGTTGGGCGGGGCGCTGGTGGTCGGTTACACGGCGGGAAACATAGGAGCCGTTGCGTCCGGCGCGCTGAGCATCGGCGCGCAAAGCCCGGATCCAAGCGCGTTCGGGCCGTTCATCAAGATCGACGAAGCGGGCTGGGTTACCGTCGTCAACAAGTATCAGGAGATGGGGCAGGGCATCCACGCGGGCCTCGCGGCAATCGTCGCGGAAGAACTCGACGCGGATTGGGAAAAAGTCAGGCTCGAGTCGTCCCCCGCAAATGCCGCCATCTACAAGAACACGGTGATGGGAATCCAGGCTACCGCGGGCTCGAGCGCCATCGCAGGCTCGTGGGACCAGCTTCGCCACGCCGGTGCCGCCGCGCGCGCGATGTTCGTGCAGGCTGCTGCCGGAAAGTGGGGCGTACCCGTCGCCTCGATCAGCGTACGAAGCGGCGTCGTACATCACGCCGGTTCGGACCGTCGGGAAACTTTCGTTGAGTTGCTCGCTGACGCGGCGAAGGTCACTCCGCCGGCGAATCCGACGCTCAAGGATCCCAAGGACTACAAATTGATCGGAACGGATCTTGTGCGCCGCAAGGATAGCCTATCCAAGAGCAACGGTACTGCGCGTTACACGCAGGATGTCCAGCTTCCGCGCATGCTCACGGCAATGGTCGCCCACCCTCCCCGTTTCGGAGGCAAGCTCGCCAGCTTCGACGCCGGCGCGGCCCGAAGAATACCCGGCGTGGTGGACGTGTTCGAGATCGCGAGTGGCGTGGCGGTGGTTGCGGAAGACACCTGGTCCGCGCGCCGCGGGCGCGACGCGCTCAAGATCACTTGGGACGACGCAAAGGCCGAGACGCGTTCGTCGGACGAACTGCGGGCTCTCTACCACGATATCGCCAACGGCAAAACCGATGTGACGGGCGCGGCGTTCCAGACCGTCGGCAATGTCGAGCGGGCCTTCGATGGAGAACTTTTCGAAACGTCGTTCGACTTCCCGTATCTCGCACATGCTCCGATGGAGCCGATGAACTGCGTCGCCCGGGTCGACGGACACAAGGTGAAGCTGACATTCGCGTCGCAAGTACAGACCATGGACCAGATCAATGCCGCGCTGACGGCGATCTCGCTGCCCGGCATGGTCGAGATCGAAACGCTGCCGGCGGGCGGATCGTTTGGACGTCGGGGCATCATGACGTCCGACTACGTTGTCGAATGCGTCAACATTGCCCGTCACGTGGGCGGCGGCAGGCCGGTCAAGCTCGTCTGGACGCGAGAAGACGACATGACTTCAGGATACTACCGGCCGATGGTTCACCACAGGATTTCCATCAAGTGCGGCGACGCAGGCCTTCCGGCTGCCTGGCGCCATCACGCCGTGGCGCAGGCGCTGATTCCGTTCGGCGCCAACGAACTCGCTGTCGAGGGCATCAAGAATTCGCCGTACCTTGCCGTCGCGGCCGTGGTCGATGGCAAGGTTTTCACGCCGAAGCTCGCCGTGCCTCCGGCATTCTGGCGCTCGGTCGGCAACTCTCACACGGCCATGGTCCTCGAACATACAGTCGACCAACTCGCGCGTCGGGCCAAACGCGATCCGGCCGAGTACCGCCGCGCAATCTATGCGAAGGCAGGCGATGTCCGTCGGCTCGCCGTATTGGAGCTTGTCTGCAAGAAGGCCGGTTGGGCCGGCCCGATCGAAGCCGGGTGGGCACGTGGGCTCGCCGTTCACGAATGCTTCGGTACCGTCGTCGCCCAGGTGGCCGAAGTATCCATGCGCGGAGGAATCCCGAAAGTGCGCCGCGTGGTCTGCGCGGTTGATTGCGGCGTCGCCGTAGCTCCGAACCAGATTGCCGCGCAGATGGAGGGTGGGGTCTGCTTCGGACTGAGCGCCGCGCTCTACGGCCGCATAACGCTTGATCGCGGCGTTCCGCAGGAAACGAACTTCGACGGTTACAGGGTTCTTCGCATGGACGAGGCGCCTTCCGTCGAAACCTACATCGTGCCTTCGCGGAGGAACCCGACGGGTGTGGGCGAACCCGGTGTGCCATTGATCGCTCCCGCCGTGGCCAACGCGATTCTGAGCCTCACCGGAAGGGCGACGACCGGTCTTCCGTTCGTCACGTGATCTTGGGAGCGAAATCGTCCCTCAGCAATACCTTTGAACCGAACGTCTGCCTCGAACCGCTTCGTCGAGAGCCACACATCTCGCACGATTTCCTCTCATTTATCGAAGGAGAGTTGCCATGAAGTTCGACCGTCGGAGTCTCATTCGTTGCCTTGCGGCGGCTGTCCTCAATCTTCAGTCGATCGCAGTTGCGCACGGGGAATCGTCAGCGACCCGCGGGGACCATCAGCTGGTTTCCCTCGAATCGGAGGGCGACATCCGCGGGGTCCTGGTGACGATGGTGCGCTCGTGACGGCCGGTCGTCTTCAGCGTGGCCACCTCCGGGGTACGTTGCGGACCGGCTTGGTGGCCGCTGCGGACCACATCGAAGCACAGACGAACCTCGGCCCGATGAAGACAGCTTCGATCGACTTGGCGCTTAACCTGCTGGATGCCGATAGCGTCTCCGACAAGTTGGATGATCTAAAGAATAGATTTCCCATTGTCGTGACCCTCCTCGAGAGGCATGGGGCACCCTTGCCGACGTTGCGTCAGTTCGGATCGATGTGTTGTAGGGCAGAGAATTACGAACTGGCCGTGGAGGCGTTCGTCGCGGCCCTTTCCCTGGCGCCGACCGACGTCCGGCTGTGGCGCGACCTTTCGAGCGTCTATGAATGCCTCTCCCGCGACGACTTGGCCGAGACCTGCTTGTGCAAAGCGTTGGAGCTGGAGATCGTCCACGCCGACATCTGGCTCCGACTAGCGATTCTTGCCGGCAGGAGAGGCGACGTCGAAGAGTCGGAAGAAGCTTTCCTCTCCGCGCTCGCTCTCGATCCGAGCCTTGCGGAGGCCAGCGTCGGCTTGGGCGCGCTCTATCTGAAGGTTGGTCGCTACGAAGACGCGGCCGAGCACTTCAGCAACGGAATCGAGCACGGGGACGCGAGCGGATACGTCGGCCTGGGGCGTGCCACCTACATGCTCGCGGAGTTTGCGAAATGCGCCGAAGCCTTCGAGAAGGCGGCGACATTCGGTCCGATCGAGGTGAACGACTTCCAGCAATACGCCCGGGCGCGGACCTATGCCGCGTTCTCGTCGGCAATGCCGAGCAAGCCGTGACCGCCTATACCACCTTGGCAGGCGTCGTCGTGGAACGAATCGAGGATACTAACACTGCGAGCCAGCGCGAACCCGGATGCAACGGCCGCCCAAATCGCCGGGGCTGCCGAGCGCTCAAAAGCCTCGCCGGCGTCTTGAGATACTGATTGCGTCCGCTGCAAAGCAGCGCTGTGACTCCAGTGGATTGACGTTCGGCGAGAAGGCGAATTTGCCCGGACTCCCGCACTCGCTTCGCAAGGTTGTGCATACAGACTCTGCTATTGTCCGCGGCTTGCTCTTCGCATCCTGACGGCCTATCCCAGCAGCGAAGACCGGCCGTTGTCTGAAGAAGGAAACCATGCGCTCTTGACCTTACTGGACAGAGAATCGCACTATGCGCAAGAATCCATTATTGCACTCGATGAAGGTCACCAAGGGCTGAAATTCATGCGACAATAGGTCATGAAGAACACATCTCCGAAGGAAGAGGGGGTTCGCGAACGCAAAAGGCGCGAAACCCTGCAACGCATAGCCGAAACGGGTCTGCAACTGTTTGTGAAGCACGGCTACGACGCGACCACTCTCGAGACAATCGCGGAAGCTTCGGGAATTTCGCGAAGGACCTTCTTCTACTACTTCAAGTCCAAGGAGGAGATTGTGCTCGCTTGGCAGCGGGGACTGGCGGAGGCGCTCAGGAGCGTGGTTTTGGAACAGTCCACCAAGCAGCCCCCGCTTGAAGCAGTGAAGAATGCTCTATTGAAACTCACGGCGCGTTATCACTCTGACAAGAGCATCATGATCGACAAGCTGATGCGCTCGAACGAAGCATTGGCGGCCCGGACCCACGCCAAATATGTCGAGAGCGAGCAGGCCGTATTCGAGGCGCTCTGCATCATGTGGCCGGAACCGAAGCGACGGAAGGCGTTGCGCGCGGTCGCCATGATGTCGATCGGCGCGATGCGTCTGGCGCTCGAGGCGTGGGGCACCGAGGAGGGAAAACGCCCTCTCTCGGCCTATCTCCGCGATTCGTTCGCGAACTTGAAGGCCGAGCTCTGAGCTTTCGCGCTGAGAGGTCGGCTCTTCCGATGATGCTATTCCGAGCCGCAGGCGGGAATGTTGCCCGATACCGGGAGCTTTCGTCGTCCGGCGCCGCTGTCAGGATTTCGGGCCCGCCGCCCCCGCCGCCCTTCTGAAAACAACTGTTCGGCCGAGAAGCGAAACTCCCATGTGGCCGCGCAGACGGAGTTCGCCTTCGGCGACTTCTGCATCGCAGTTGTAAGTTTGTCCCGAACGGCCGTCATACAGCGTACCTCCGGTATACTTCCCGTCCTTCCACGTAAGTCCCTTGATCATCACAATTCCCTTCAGAGATCTCGACCGTAGCGACGGATCTGGATTGTGGGCGTCGAGCTTGAACGTCTTACCGTCGGCCTCGACGACTTTGTCGCCCCAGAGCAGGCGCGCATTGTATTCTGGGCCGGCATTGAACATGTCGATTTTGAGGCTGTCGGTTTCCCATATGCCGACGATATCATCGGGCTTCTTGCTTTGGGCCAAGGCACCGGTGGTGCCTGCGATGAGCATGGAGACGATTCCTGCTGCGGCTAACGCTTTCCAACTCGGCATTGCAGATCCTTTCGAAAAACTCGCACTGAGTGTAGTAAATGTATTACACTAAGTGTAATTATTCAAGCGCCACCCGGGGTGAGCAGTTGCGCGGCCGCTCTCTGAATATTAAATAGATCGAATGATCGATCTAATATAAGCGACGAATGGACGAATCGGGTGCTGGGTTGCTCGCTGTGTTGAGAAGGCCCCGAAGGCCGGTGCGGCGGTGGTCGCGTCGTTGACGCAGCGAACGCAATGAGCCTTCGGGCGTCGAGATCCAAAGGAATCGATATGGCAAAGTGGACTACGGCCGACATGCCATCGCTGCACGGCCGATCCGTCGTCGTAACCGGCACGGGAGGGCTCGGCTTCGAAGACGCTCTGGCGCTTGCTCGCGCCGGTGCGGAGGTCATCGTGGCCGGGCGCAACCCTGCCAAGGGTGCGGAGGCATTGGCCCGCATCCGCGAGGCAGTGCCGCAGGCGAATGCTGGCTTCGAGGAGCTGGACCTTGCGAATCTGATTTCGATCGCCGCCTTTAGCGAGCGGCTGCGCGGCACGCGCGCCAGCCTCGACGTGCTCATCAACAACGCCGGGGTGATGGTCCCGCCGGTTCGGCGCGTGACCTCGGACGGGTTCGAGCTTCAATTCGGGACCAACTATCTCGGCCACTTCGCGCTCACGGCCGGACTGATGCCGTTGCTTCGCAAGGGCCGCGACCCGCGCGTGGTGACGATATCCAGTGTCGCGGCGCGCAATGGCAAGATCGACTTCGACAACCTCCAGGGGGAGCGCGATTACAAGCCGATGGCGATCTACAGCCAGTCGAAGCTGGCCGACTTGATGTTCGCGCTTGAGCTTCAGCGCCGCAGTGATCGCGGCCGCTGGGGTGTCGCCAGCCTCGCGGCCCATCCCGGCGTCTCGCGCACCGATTTGCTGCCCAATGGTGCCGGGCGAAGCAGCATCTTCGGTCTTACGCGGCGGCTTTTCTGGTTTATGTTCCAGCCGGCTGCGCAAGGCGCGCTGCCGACCCTCTTCGCCGCCACCTCGCCCGACGCGCGTCCCGGCACGTACTATGGGCCCGACAAAATGAACGAGATGCGTGGACACCCGGCGGAGGCGAAGCTGCCGCCCCAGGCCAAGGACGCCGAAGTCGCTTTCCGCCTGTGGGAAGTCTCCGAACGGCTCTGCCGCGTCCAGTTCGGGTAGGCCGCGCCATGAGCAAAATGCGTTCCCGCCTCGCTAGGCGGCGCGATCCTGACGGCTGGGCTCGCTGGCTGCGGCCAGCGACTTGTCGGCGTCAGTCCGTCATTGTCACCGGTGCAGCGTGACGAGGTGCAACGCCAAGCGATCCGGCCGCCGATCGAGCGCGACGCGGACTTCGAGACGGTCGCTGTCGATCCGTTCGATGAAGCGGTGTCCCGACGATCGTGAGCGAACTCGCAACCTTCGTGCCGCACCCCGCAAGTCCAATAGGTCACTGATCGGTGTTTGCCGAATCAGCCTTTGCTGGAATGGGGGGCAAGACCTTTTTTGCGGGTACGTCGTGGCGTACCAACGTCCCGGCCCGATCATGGACGCGAGCGGGAAGGTGGTGTTGATTTCGGTGCCTTTTGCGTCGGTGAACGGAGAAGTCCCGTCAATATCGACTTGAATGTGTCTTGAACCTTTTTAACGTCGGATCGCGACGCGCGAAGGGTCATCGCTTTCGCTGCGTCAACAAGGCCGATTACCGCCGTCGCCCCAGCCTCCGGATCCAATTTGGGATCGATTTCGCCTCGCCTTTGTCCGTGACGTAGGACTTCCGCCATCACGCCACGCCTGCTTAGGTCGTATGTCCGCAATATCTTCGCTATTTCGGGGTTGCGCGCACTCTCGGCGAAGACTTCGAACAGAAGCGCGAGTTTGGCCGGCTGGCTCCCTTTCGCCTGCATGTCCATTTCGGAAAGAATCGCATTGATTACCGAGCGATCTCCGCCAACTGCTGCTCTAAAGCGTTCCGCTGCCGTCTGAAGGTATGCCTCTGACAGTGCTCCAATGATCGCTTCCTTGCTCTCGAAATAATGATAGAGGTGCCCAGGGCTGATCTTTGCTTCGGAGCATATTTGGGCCGTGGAGGCTCCCTTGAGTCCGCTCCGCAAAAAGCAGCGCATCGCCGCCGTCAAAATTTCCTGACGCTTATTTTCGTGCTTCACAGGGTCGAGTTTCCGCATAAGTGCCCTATAAGCCGAAGTAATCGCTGTTACAAACGAATTAGTCTTACTGCGTCACGAGTTTTCGTCGCGTGTTTGGAGCTGGGTGGCGCCACAGCAGGGACATCTCTGTAAGGTGCTGATCAGCGCTCGGATCAAGCGCAGCCGCATGGTCGCGATCGAGTTTG
>NZ_JBVAPG010000176.1:0-15375 GCF_055413685.1 Bradyrhizobium sp. LeoA1Lang
CGGCCCTTCAAGCTCACCACAATCCCATGACGATCAAGCCCGTTGCCCATGTCACAAGGGCCGCGTAACATTCATTCTGGCAACGTCGGCCCGACGTAGTTCAACACCGATCGGGACATCCCCTCGGCACCTTCACCTCCACGGGCAACGGATTCTCCGGCTCCATCAAGACCCTTAACCTCAACGTCAAGGCCAAGCTGGTCCGCGTCGAGAACCCCTCCGAGAAGGGACCGCACTTCCGCATCTTCGCGGCGGCGAATGTCGATCTGGGCGCCGCCTGGCAGAAGGTCTCCAACGAGGCCCGCGACTACCTCTCGGTCAAGCTGGACGACCCGGCTTCCCCGCTCCGATCTACGCCACCCTGATCGAGGTGGAGGGCGAGGAAGGCCTGCAGCTGATCTGGTCCCGGCCGAATCGGGACTGAGGCTCCCGCTGGAGGGCTCCCCTGTGAGGCGGGAGCCCTCTTCCTTTCAATCGGAGACGCCCTCATGACCGTCGACACCATCGAGGAGTTGCGCGCCGAGGCTGCGGGAATGCCTGTTCACGCCCGCGGAGCGCAAGGCGCTCGAGGCCGAACTGGCCGACCTCATCCGTCAGCGCAACGAAGCACTCGCGGCCGATGAGGAGGGGGCGTAAGCCCCCTTGTCTAGCGACTTACGGCACGACCGTGCAAGGGCTCCGCTCATCCGTTGAGGACGTCCTTGATGGCTTTGGCTGGCGTGAAGGTGAGCTTCTTGGAAGCCGCGATCGCGATCGTTGCGCCGGTCGACGGATTGCGACCCTCGCGGGCAGGCGAGTCCTTGACCTTGAACTTGCCGAAGGCGGCGATACTTGTCTCGGCCCCGCTCGCGGCTGCATCGGCAATGGCCTTGAACACGCTGTCGACGATGGCCTTCGCCTGTGTCTTTGTCAGGCTGTTCTCGGCGGCGATCTTCTCGGCAATCTCATTGGCGGTGGTCATGGAACAGGCTCCGTCTTGCTTCGATTTTCTTCCGTCTGACACCAAGACCGCCGGACGAATAGAGCAGACATCGAAAGCGGGAGCCGTAATCCCCGGAAAACTGACGAAACTTTAGACTTTCTCCTCAGCAGAGGCGTATCCGCGCCTGCGCTTGGCGCGCTCCAGCCGTCCGAATGCTTCGCCCGCTTCCGCGCCGGCATCAAAAGTCTGCACCATCGTCTGGCCGGTCGTGCCGATCCGGCCCCAGTTGCGGATCAGCGAGACCCCGCCGAACAAGGTCGGCTGGATCGAAAGCAAGTAAAACCGCCGCATGTTGCGGGTGGCGTCGATGCGGCGAAGATGAAGCGGACTTGGCTCGAGGTTCGGCATGCCCGGATTCTCGCTCCCTGCGGAAGCGCGGTCCAATGATTTTTATGAATCGATCAGGGCCAACGATTCATTTTTTCGATATCTCAGCCACACCATGGTTGCACAATCCCTCCCATCGTCGCGCAATCCCTTCCTGCATGAGATCTCCCCGATGGATCGGCGCGAACATGCCACTGTTGTGCCCGAGCCATCGATGACGGTTGCTTCTGTGTCACCGGCTAATCTCCGCCATGAAAATAACACTTCTCCGGGCGCATCAGCATCATGTCCCCGATCGGAGCCTTTTATTCAACTAAAGCGAAACAGCGTCGAAGGTTTGAACAGACATCTCTTTGTCGCGTGTTCGTCAGCTTCTTCTTCCATTGCTGTTGTCCCATTGGGAGATCGAAGATGTTCGATGCTGCCACAACTGCGCTTCTACGGTCGGTCCTTGACGAAGTCTGTGTGAGCCTTTCGCGCTACGAGACGGGCGCTCGCACCCATGTGGCTTCAAAGATATTGGAAGCGGCCAGCACGGGCGAGAAAACGCCTGACCGCCTCAAACGGATCGGTCGCGAGGCTCTTTCCAAAGCTCCGACGATGTGTCGATAGAGGCGGGAAGCAGGATATTGTTATTGACGTGACCAAGGTTCAAGCTTGGAAGCCAAATGTCTGTGAGGCCGCCGCTAAGCGTCAACGGGCTACGTGTTCGTTTCTTTGTTTTTGTCGAGCGAGCTTGACGGCGCACGCGCCATATGTAGGATCAGCAATCAAAGATTGCATACGAATTTTTGATCGGAGTTTATTGCGGGGCGGGTAATGTCGCGGCACCCGGAGAGGCCGGCGCTTTCATGACATCGCGAGCGTTCACACGGAAACGCGACGATTTTTGCGCGCGATCTCTCGTGGACCGCCGGATACGGCGCGCTCCTGACGGCATTTGTGACATTGGCATGACGTCGAGATGTTCGAACCTGCGGAGCGCTGCCGCGTCCCGAGGTCGGCTCGACGTGCTTTCGATCGGGACGGGCTGACCCATGGAAATTGATCAGACGCGGTTTCGGAACGTCGTCGCGCAGACGCGCGAAGATCGCGATCGCGTGCGCAAGCTCGTGGAAGGCAAGCAGTGGCGCCAGGCCGAGCCGGACCGTGCGCGTATGGCGATGTTCAACTTGCGGGCCGCACGACAGACCATGCCTCGAGGCGCGGAGGCCGTGCAGGGTCCGGACGACATGCAGACGTCGTGGTTCCTGCCGGGCGGCGCGACAGCGCGGCGGGCGATCGCGTTCGTCGAGGCGACGGCCGGAGGCAAATGGACGGCCGGCACCGGCTTCATGATCAGTCCCACGCTCTTCATGACGAACCAGCACGTGATCCAGGACGAAGCCGCTGCGCTTTCGGCACAGATCACTTTCGATCGGGAAATGGGCGACGACGGATCAATGCGGCCCACCACCGTCTTCCGTTTGGCGCCCGAGCGCTTCGCCCTGTTCTCGCAGCAGGAGGAATTGGACTACGCCCTCGTCGCGCTTGGCCAGAAGGTGGCTGGCGACGGCGATCCGAGGGACTTCCGATATTGCGTCCTGTCCGATCGGCCGGACAAGCACGTGATCGGCATGAACATGAATATCGTGCAGCACCCGAATGGTCTGCCCAAGATGATCGCCATCCGGAACAACATTCTGCAGTATCGGACGGAGCGTACGCTTCTGTACGAGACCGACACCGACCACGGTTCGTCGGGAGCGGCGGTCTTCAATGATGCGTGGGAGCTCGTTGCGCTTCACCACTTCGGGGAGCCGTTCCTCGAACGCAAGGATGAGAACGGCAATCCCATTCCGACGAACGTCAACGAAGGCGTGCGGATCAGCGCCATCTATCGACATCTCTCGGACAGGCTCGTCAGTCTCGACGGGGAGCGTCGCGACCTATTGCGGGCCGCGCTCGATCTGTCGAAAACGGCTCTCGCGCAAACAGGCGGAAGGCGACTCTCGCCGCCGCATCCCTCCGCGGATGCACAAGAGAGTCTGGTGATCGGGGAGGAGGGCGTCATGGCCAGCGAAGCGGGTGGGAACGAGATCAAGGTGACGATTCCGATCGAGGTGAGTGTCCGGGTGGGCGGAAGCTACGCGACCGGCGCAGCGATCGCGCCAGCGCCAGCTCCCCAGAAAACGCTCACGCGCGCAGCGGAAAAGATATCGATTGATCAGGACTATTCGAATCGCGACGGCTACGACCCGCGGTTCGTGCACGGCGTGACGTTTCCTCTGCCCACGCCGGTCGGCAAACTGGCGAAGCAGATCGCTCCCTTGAGGGCCGGCGAACAGAACGCCGAGGCCGGTGAACTGAAGTACGAGCACTTCAGCATCAAGATGAACAAGGCCAAGAAGATGGCTCTCTTCACGGCGACCAACGTCGACGGCAAGAGTTTCCTGAACGTGGATCGCTCTACGGGAGAAGTCACCGACGGTGCGGAAGGAGAAACGTGGTACGGGGACCCCCGCATCAGCGCGAGCTTCTTCATCGATCAGACCTTCTATTCTGGTTGGTCCAATCTCTTCGACAGGGGCCATCTAACTCGCCGGATGGACCCTGACTGGGAAAACAAGGTGGAAGCCGAACGCGCGAATGCGGACACCTATCATTTCACCAATTGCACCCCGCAGCACTTCCGCTTCAACGAGAGCACCAAATTCTGGCAGGGCGCCGAGCAATACGTCCTCGAAAACGGAGCCATCTCGGAAGAGACCGCGAACCGCATCTGCGTCTTCCAGGGGCCGATTTTCGACGATAAGGTCGATCTTTGGGCGGACGACACCCAGATTCCGTCGTCGTTTTTCAAGGTGATTGCCTGGAAGGGCAAGAACGGCGTGAAATCCGTCGGGCTCGTCGTCGATCAGCGTCAACTGCTGTCCGAACAGCGCAAGGGAGGAATTCCACCGAAGCCGCCGGCCTTCGTCGACGTCTCGCAATGGCGCGTCGCCATCACCGAGATCGAACGCCGGACCGGCCTGGACTTCGGCGATCAGGTCAGGTCGGCCGATACTTTCGAGACCAAGGATCAGCCTGTCGTAGGCGAGGCGCGGCCGGCGATTCCAGTGAAATCCGAGTCCGATATCCTGCCTCGGAACCTGTGACGATCGCGATACGGGGGCCGACGTGTCATCCACTGGCAATCGCGGAGGAACGCGCATGAAGAAAGCCGCTTTGCTGGCGTTGTCCTGCCTCGTCGCGCTGGTGCCCGCCCCGGCGTCCGCGTGGTGGGACGAAGGCCATATGCAGATCGCCTATCTGGCCTACAAGCGGCTGGATCCCGCGATCAAGGACAAGATCGACGGCCTGCCAGGCTCAATCCCGACTATCAGGTCTGGACGTGCGGTGCGCAGGACGAAGCTTCCCGAAGGACCTATGCCTTCGTCCACGCGGCGACGTGGGCCGACGACATCAAGACGAAGAGCGATTACCGGGAGGATCGCATTACGGACGCGACCGCCGGGCAGAACGTAGCTTACGACAAGCTCAAGCACAGCTATTGGCACTATGAGGACATATTGTTCTCGCCGGACGGCACGACGCTGCCCGCACCGGATCCGGTCGATGCCGCGAAGATGGCGAAGATCATGATCGCTACGCTGCCCGCAGCTTCCGGCGCCTCCGATCAACTCCGTTCCTACGACCTCGCCTGGTTGCTGCACCTCGTCGGGGATCTCCATCAACCGCTTCACGCGATCGCCCGCTATACCGCCGAGCTTCCGCACGGCGACCGCGGCGGCAACGCCGAGATGGTGGTCCCGGCCACCGGCGAGACGATCGCGCTGCACGCCTATTGGGATCGTCTCTTCGGCGGATATTCTTCCGTCTTCGGGGCCATCTTCGACGCCGACGATCGTGGTGGCCTCGGGTCGGTTGCGGTCGATGCCGACGCGGAGAAGGTGCTCGATCCCGATCGATGGGCGCAGGAGAGCTTCGAGGCCGCGAAGAGCTTCGCATACGCCCAGCCGGTCGGGCCTGGATCGGCTCCGGTCCAACTCACGCGCGACTACGAAACGAACGCACGCAACGTCGCCCGGAACCGCGCAGCCCTTGCCGCGGCAAGGCTCGCGAAATTACTGGACATGGCGCTCCGCTAGATCTCGAAGGGAGAACCTGAATGCTGCCGACGATGCTTCAGAGATTGTACGCGGCGTCCGACCTCCTTGATGGATTCAATCCGTTCGACGAGTTGGGATTCACGCTCACCCGCGATTTCGAGGTGTTTCGGCAATTCGTGTCCGACGGAGGACCCGTGCCGTCCTCCCTGGCGACGCGACTGTCGCAGGCGCGGCACGACGCGACGATCGCCGATGCCCTCAAGAGATTTCTGAAGGACGTTGGCCGGCCGCTCGTGGGGTTCATGGGCGGCCACGCCGCCAAGCGCAATTCGCCGGCGTTCGCTGACATCGCCAAGCTTGCCTGGAGCGTGGCGCAGGACGGGTACCTCATCGTCACCGGAGGCGGTCCCGGCGTCATGGAGGCTGCACACGTGGGAGTGGCCTTCAGCAAAAACGGAATGGACAATCTCGAAAGGGCCTTGGCGAAGCTTGCGGCGACCCCGGATTACGGCGATCTGGATGATCTCTTCGAGAACGACGGCAGCCTTAAGAAATCGAAGCGGAAGGACGTGATGGCCGCCCGCGATTGGCTCGCTGCTGCACTCGACGTGCGTTCGGCTGCGCCTTCGACGCTGCCTCTCAGCCTGGCCATTCCGACCTGGCTGTACGGTGCCGAGCCCACGATGCCGTTCGCGACGCACTACGCCAAATACTACCAGAACAGTCTTCGCGAGGAAGCGCTCGTCAACAATTCGCGGGCTGGGATCATCTACGGCCGAGGGGGCGGCGGAACGCTGCGCGAGATTTTCCAGGACGTGGAAAGGAACTACTACGCTAAGGACGCTGAGAATTTCACTCCAATGATATTCTTTGACAGGGGCGGCTACTGGCTGCGCTCCGCGATCTACGAGAACGGCAAGGTTACGAGCTACGGCTTGAAAATGGACGAAACCGTCCCGGAAATACTCAAGTTCGGGATCTGCACCCGATTGAGTCCCGACGAAACCGCATTGCGGCAGTTTCTCGATAAAATGGCGTTCACGGACGACGTATCTGTCATCAAGGATGTCTTGGCCAAGCATTCGGGCGTTGCGAAGCGGAATATGTCTTTCGCGCTCGCCGGCGAGTCATTCAGGATACCTACGCTGCGCATGAACCGAAACTAAACGGGCGACCGCTGCGCCCAGTCTTGCTCGGGACATTCCGAACAGGTATCGCCGATGTCCAGAACTCCCGCAGCCGCCATGACGGCGGCCTGAGGCGGGACGCCCTGCAGCGGTGATCCCGGGTCTGACGATGCAGAAAAAGTCTGGTTTCCGGAACCTGGATTTTGGCTCGAGCGCGATGTTGCCTCCGAATAGCGATCGCGCCGCTCCAACCGCAGCGACGATCTATCTGCACAGCCAAACTTCAGCGTCGGCGGCTCCAACGAGGACGCGCTTCCGGCGTAGGAGATCAAGCTTCCAGGCCCAGCAAGTCCAGTTTGGATGCGGGATCCGTTATGCCCGGCTTTGACATAGCCAAGTCGCAGCAGGCTCGGTCTTGGAACGAGGACCTAGTCCAGCGCCGACCTCATATGCTTTGATGCGTAGGATAGAAATGAGACGCGTGGTGCTTCAATGTACATGGTCATTCGCAAGTACGCCCAGGTTCGTTCGGTTGCGGATGCCGCCCGCCGGGCGAAAAGCGGCATCGGTCAGATCCTAAGGGAATCGCATGGATTCAGATCGTATTATGTGCTGGACGCAGGTGAAGGCGTCGGTGTCGCTGTGATGATTTTCGAGGATCGTGAAAGCGCCAATGCGGCGAACACAAAGGTCTTGGAGTTCGTTCAAGCGAGTCTGCATGATCTCGATCTTGGAGATCCCGAAATCGTCGCCGGGGAGATATTGGTGAATATCCAATCCAATCAGTAATTGATCGCAACCGGTCCCTTCCCTGGAGGAACACGTCACAGCGCGGAACGATAAACTTCACGAAAAACCCGGCCTGAAAGCCGGAGCTCTCCGTGATGTCACGGCGTACATCCGGCCGTGTCGATCAAGGGATAGTTAACATAAGGTTCTTGGAAAAAATGTGACGTCCCGCCGGCCGCTCTTGTGTCGCGCCAGTTGATTCGCCGGCGAGCGCTATTTCATCAAGCGTCGTCCTGTTCCGGTGTAGCCAAGTGCTTGGACCGCGCCAATTGATCGCGCCAGGCCGCTTCATGACTTGCCGAGTGCCAACGATCGGGGCAAGGCGACTATTGGCGAGCAGACTTGCGGACAGGATGTTGATTGATCTAGATCTCAACGTGTTTTTTCCTTTGGAGTGAATGACGTGGCGCTAGCGATCGTGAAGTGGTTTAACCCAACCAAGGGCTATGGGTTCATCACACCGGAGGACGGTGGCAACGATGTTTTCGTGCACATCTCGGCGGTGGAGAAGGCAGGCTACACGTCACTCGCTGAGGGCGCGAAGGTCAGCTATGAATTGGTGACGAACCGCGGCAAACAAGCGGCAGAAAATCTTCGTCTCGGGTAAGTCGGGACTCCGCGCTCTAACTCGTCATATTGGATGTCGGGCCTAGGTTTGCTGGGCGTGCTAGTCACGCTGCATTTCCATTTTTGCAAGTTAGAATACCGGTCCTGCTACGTTCGGTCGTGGTGGGACTCGGCGCGACGGAGCGGAGTACGTGTTGATGCCCACTGCGTGTTGAAAGGCGCGGGATAGGCCAGGTGGCGATCTGTGGATTTGAACCTCGACATTCCCTGAGCTATGACGAACGCCAGATAGTTGGCTGCGAGCTTGTCATATCGGGTCGCGACACGCCGACATTGCTTGATCTTGTTGAAGAACCGTTCGATCAAGTTGCGCGCGCGATACAGAAACGGGCTGAAGCAGATCGGGTCTTTGCGATTGCGTTTCGGCGGAATATTGGCCCACGCGCCTTGCTGGCGGGCAAGCGCCCTGATCCAATCCGCGTCGTATCCGCGATCCGCGAGTGTCCGTGTGATCGATGTGTTCGTCGAGGCGCTCGACCTGCATGGAATGGGGTTTGAGCGTGTGATCGCCAAGGAGACGGGCCGGCCTTCCTATCATCCGGCAGTCCTTCTGAAGCTTTACATCTACGGTTATCTCAATCGGGTGCAATCCAGTCGCCGCCTGGAACGTGAGGCGTGCCGCAATATCGAGGTGATGTGGCTGATCGGCCGCCTGGCTCCCGATCATAAGACGATCGCCGACTTCCGGAAGGACAATGGTGCGGCGATCCGGAAGGTTTGTGCGAAGTTCATTGCACTATGCCGGCAAATGGGCAGACCCCAAGCGTCGCAACCGACGGCAGCAAGTTCAAGGCGGTGAACAACCGCGACCGCAACTTCACGCATGCCAAGATGGCGAGGCGGATGGCGCAGATCGAGAAAAGCGTCGGTCGATATCTGCGTCAACTCGATAGCGCCGATCGGCAGGAGCCATCGGAAGCGATCAGCATCAAGACGACGAGGATCAAGGAAAAGATCGCTCGGCTGCAGCAGGAGATGAGCCGCCTGGAAGTGCTTGATGCGCAGCTGCGCAACACGCCGGATCAACAGATATCGCTCGCCGATCCGGATGCCCGTTCGATGGCCACCAGCGGACGCGGATCGGGTGTCGTCGGCTACAATGTCCAGGTCGCGGTGGACACCGAACACCATCTGATTGTTACGCACGAGGTCATAAACGTCGGCAACGACCGTGGGCAGCTTGCTCGGATATCGATGCAAGCCAAAGAAGTGTTCGAAGTGGACAAACTCGAGGCGGTCGCCGACCGTGGCTACTTCGACGGAGAGGAGATACTAGCCTGCGAAGAGGCTGGCGTTGCAGTCACCTTGCCCAAGCCCATGACGTCGAACGCCAAGGCGGAGGGCCGGTTCGGCAAACAGGACTTTGCCTACCTGCCTGATGAGGACGTCTACCGCTGCCCATCCGGCCAGCTGCTGCCCTCTACACCAACATCGAGCATGGAATGACGCTGCGCCGTTACTGGTCGACAGCGGCGTGCCATGGCTGCGTGATCAAGGGCCAATGTACGCCGTCCAAGGAGCGCCGCATCACGCGCTGGGAGCATGAGCATGTGGTCGAGGAGGTCCAGAGACGGCTCGATTCCAATCCCGACGCCATGCGGACGCGGCGCGAGACCGTCGAGCATCCCTTCGGCACAATCAAGGCCCGTATGGGTGCGACCCACTTCCTGATGAAGCGCCTACGGAATGTCGCCGCTGAGATGGCGCTGCATGTTCTCGCCTATAACCTCACACGGGTGATGAACATCGTCGGCAAACCGAGCCTGATTGCAGCCATCCGCGCCGCCTGAAGGCCGGAAAGTGCGTCCAAACGCGCAATACCGCGTCGCGATACCCACTTTGGCCGTCATTGGACGATCCGATGCGACAACATCGGCCGCCCGCAAGATGGGCGACCACGGCCGCGTGTCAACCTATCCGTTTGCACACAACCAAGACCCGAAGCAGTCATTGGCGCCACGAGATAGACAATCCCTCCAATTAGCCATAACCTTGGATTGTTTGGTTCCTCGGGAAGCGGTCCGCATGGTGGAAGGTCGCCTTCAAAGGAAACCCGCAGCAATCCTGTGGGTCGACGTAGTCGGATCTTCGCGTCTCATGGGTGTCGACGAAGCCGGGACGCTGTCGCGGCTGAGCACCTTGATGCGTGACCTGATCACCCCAACGATTGCGGCCGAACCTGGTCGTATCGTCAAGCAAATCGGGGACGGCATGCTTGTGGTCTTCGCGAGCGCCGTCAACGCTGTCACCTGCGCCATCGAATTTCAGCGACAGCTTAAAGAGTACCAGTCCGGTGGGTCTGGAGTCGATCCGATTCGATTCCGGATAGGCGTCCACGTCGGAGACATTGTTATCGACGGTGATGATGTCCTTGGCGATGACATCAACGTTGCGCTCCAGGTCGAGGGCGTCGCCGAACCTGGCGGCATTTCGATTTCCGAGGCCGCTTGGCGGCAAGTTCGGGGCAAGGTCCCAGCCAGCTTCGTCGATGCTGGCGAGCAGAGGCTGACAAATCTCACGCGCCCCGTCCGCGTCTACCGGGTGGACCCGCTCCCGAAGCCTGCTTCCATGTCCGAGACTGCTGAGCCCCAGCGCCGCCAAGTGTTTGTCAGCCACGCGCCTGCTGACAAAGGATTTGCCCGCGAGATTGTGGGCGCCCTTCGCAGTGCTGGCCACCAGATTTGGATTGATGAGTGGGAGCTTTCGCACGGAGATTCAATTGTAGAACGCGTTGGGCGCGCTATCAGATCAAGCGACATCTTGCTTGTCCTTCTCTCGCCGAGCTCAGTGAACTCACGCTGGGTACGACAAGAGATAAGCGCAGTCCTCTCTCGAGAACTGCAGGACAGAGCGATCACGGTTATTCCGGCATTGATACAGGACTGCGATATTCCTCAGGTGCTGGCAGATAGGTCATTTCTCGACCTTCGAGGGGATCTGCATCAAGCGTTGCAGCGCTTAGTCGAACAGATCGGCTCAGCATCAAACCTAAATTTCGCGAACCTTGACCATCGTGCATTTGAAAGCATGGCGGCGGACCTACTCCGAAAGCTTGGCTTCGCAGTGCAACGAGAGCCGATTTCACTCGATGATGGTTTCGATTTTGTCATCACCAATCGCTCCCGGGATCCGTTCCGCGCTATGCAAACGGAAACGTGGATAGTGCAAACTAAGCTCTATCGTGACCAGAGAGTCGGTGTTGCGCTTCTCCGGGAGATGATGGGATTGCTTTCAGGAGGCGGAAGGAAGGGCTTGATCATTACAAATAGCCGCCTCACGTCAGTTGCACGGAGCTTCTTGGCGGAGAGCATCGACAAATCAGGGCACCAACTTCGGGTTATTGATGGAACAGAGCTAACGAGTTTACTGATTCCGCATCCAGACCTCATTCGTACGTACTTTCTTTCCAACAGCAGCCGATGAGTAAGGCGCAAGCAATCCGCCATCGCTTGGAAGCGTGCCCTTCAGGACATGCAGGATGGAGAGAATTTGAAGATGCCTGCGTCGAAGCACTTCAGTTCTTGTTCGTTCCTCCACTTACCGCTCCGATAATTCAACCGCGTACATTTTCTGGCATTGATCGCCGAGATGCGGTTTTTCCAAACCGAAACATTATGGGATCCAACAATTGGAGTCATATCTTCAAAGAGCTGGCTGCGAGGATGATCCTCTTCGAATTCAAGAACTACGATGGTGAGGAGATCGGCAAAGAAGAGACGAACCAGACGCGGAACTATTTGACACCGCGAATGGGAAAACTTGCAATTATGTGTTGCAACAGGCAACCGAACCAAGCAGCCCATATCAAGCGGAATACGATTTTCAGCGAAGACGGGAAGGTTATCCTTTTCATTACGACAAAACAGCTGATCGAGATGCTGTTCATTAAGGAGCGTGGAGAGGATCCCTCTGATTTGATAATGGATCTGATCGAGAGGTTTTATCTTCAGCATGAATAGGACCCCCGAAATGATCTCAGTCGCTCGTCGGGCGTGTCGCCGGAGCCGCGCGTTGGCCTTCTTTAGGGAGTAGCATGCTAGTGATCCAATATGTCTGCTGTTGGCCGATTGTGTTGCAAAAGTCGTTTTGCAGGAGATGTCAAAAATTCTGAGGACCGCTGGCGCGTTCTTCGTGTAATGATTCGAGGGACCTCATCGCCTTGCGCCAAATCCACGGGCGACTTCGGTAGCGCGATTGAGGCTATGCGAATCATCGACCTCTTTGCGCTTCAGGTTTTCGCCAAGAATTTGCACCGCTGCAACTTTCGACTTTTGCAACACTATCGGCCCATCGCGACATTTCGCTGCGCTGCAAACCTTGGTCGCTACCGGTGCATAACGGACTCTGGCAAGCCCTCCGAACGGCAGATTTATGGGTTCGCGGCCTTGGCAGAAGCCCCCGCCTCCGTCGGGACTTCTGGAATATATCCCAGTTGCTGCTCCAGGGCGGCCACCGTTAGGCGGGCGGAATCCAATCTCGCAGTCGCCTCGACCAGGGCGGTCCAGGTTTTGTCCGACCGCGAAACTGCTGCCGCGCCAATCTCAAAGATGCCATCCTTGAGATGCGGCGCACATTCGTCTCGCATGGCACGATCCAAATCAACTAGCGTGCTCGATAGCGCTCGATGCGCGCAAGCGTCCTCTCGTTCCAGGTTTTCCACCACTGCGAGGGCCTCGCGATAGTGTCGTATCGCGGCAACGACTCTGCTTTCGAGATCCGTGTTATCGCTCACCTGCTCTTCTCCTCGCGAATCTTTGAGCAATTCTTGCCAGCCTCAATGAACAAGAATGAGGCGGTTTGCAGGTGTTGCGGCCGATTGGGACCGTGCCGTTAATCGCGCCGACGATCGGATCCCGTGAGAGACAAGGAACGTCGGATATGTCATTTCGTATTCTGGCCCTTCCGGCTTGCAGCGGCCGCGCCCCCGGGGCGAGTGTGAGGGAAGGAGGGTAGCGGTCCTGCGGGAGAGCGCGAGGGAACGAATTGGACGTGCAAGCCACACGACGACTTTGCTTTGTTGGTTTTTCCTCGGCGTCGTTCTTCATTGTTGGCGTCGGCATCGTCTTGTCGGCGTGGATCGCGTTCCACGCCGGTCGGATCGAGCCCGGTTGGCATGGTGTTGCTGACCTCTAGCGTCGCTGGAGTCGCTCTCGCACCGCTCGGCGGATACGTCGTCGACCGACATAGCCGTCTCGCAGTCACTGCAGCGGGACAAGTGATCCGGGCTTCTGGGCTTTTTGTGCTGGCCCTCGTGGAAATTCTGCCGGAAGGGCTCTCGCGCTCCCTCCTGGTTCTATCAGCCATTCTCGGGGCGTTCGGCTACGCGCTCCTGGCGGGCGCCATGAGTGGCCTGCTCCAGTCGCTCATTGCCGAGACTGAGCGGATGACATTCAACATGCGCCTGTCCTTCTTCAATCAGGCAGGCGTCGCCATGGGGACAGGCGTAGCCGGCTACGCGATCGATCGGCTCGGCAGCACTACGGCGGCCGTCTTGTCTGGCTGCATCGCGTTGGCCATTCTGCCTCTCCTCGGGATGCTGACGAGGACCCCAAGCGGTCGCCGGTCGATGAAGGGGCTCAATCCGCTTTCCGCCTCGCGGGAAGCGTTCCGCTATCTTCTGAACGAGCCGCAAAGCCTGTTCGCTGCGATCACGGTGGGACTGGCGTTCGCCGTGATCCAGATCACCAACCTGTTGTTGCCGGGTTTCGTCATCCATGCACTTGGCGGCGCCAGCGATCTCTTCGGCATGCTCGAGATGACGGCCGCAATCGCCGGCATGACCGCCCTTGCTGTCGCTGGGATACCGGCGCTCGCCAGGAAAATAGCCCGAGCAACGGCGACGGTTCTCGCAGGGGCAGCGGCTTCGTTGATCGTTCTGTCCTTCGTGACCAACCCGCTGGTCGCGATTGTGCTCTATGCCGTTGCTGGAATGCTGTGGAGCCTGTCACGGGCTGCGGCCAACGGACATCTTTTGACCGTTGTGGATTCGGCCCCGATCGGGCGCGTCCAGGCATTCACGACCTTGCTGACAGTCGGCCTCGGCGGGCTCATCTTCCTCCTGCCAACCTTGGTCCCCAACGCAACTGAAGCTGACCTCTACATGGCCTGTGGGGTGACGATCTTCATCGCCACGGTGCTCGTTGGCTATGGACCGGCCGCCGCAGGCACGCGCATCTGAGTGCTCGTGCTTTCAGAGGGCGTCGTATTGGAGCACGGCTGTCTCCCTCAAACTGACGGCCGAGACGATGTGACGAATGATTGGTCGACCCCTACGTTCAAGGTTGGGTTTTGCGTCGGTGAACGCCGAAGTTCACAGTTCCATCCGCACAATCTCAATAGGCTCGCCGCCGATTCCATGAGAGAAAAAGTCGCGGCCCACGCTTCGAAAGCCGCATTTTTGATAGAAGCCTTCGGCGTTGATCGTCGCCTCGAGCCTGATCGGCCCACTATGGCCCGTCCGCGCTCGTGCTATCCCGATCTCGAGCAGCCGGCGGCCGAGCCCGGCACCTGCAGCCTCAGGCAATATGAACAACCTGGTTACTTCGCCAGGCTCGGCATCGACAAATCCAACCACAATACCTTCGTGCTCACACACCGTCATTCGTCCCTTGGCGGTGAGCTCTTCGTAGAATGCGGCGTCCGCTCGCCCATCCAATTCGCGATCTGGTCCCGAGAGTAGGATGCTCCCCCAAGGCCGGCGATTGACGCCTTCGTGATATTCAAAACCGTCTCCGCGTCTTGGCGGTGAGCGGCCCTGAAAGAAAACTTGCCATCGCGTATCATTAGCACTCCAAAGAATCTCTCTGCTTTTTACTCTGTGGAACCACCAGGTCGCAGTCAACGGGATCCCCGTCGACGACACAGGTCAGACGACGGCTCTGCCCGCAGAAAGGAAACGCGCCGGCCTCCGTGTGGCCCGGGCGTCGTTGACCTCAGCTGGTCGACAATTCTGCAGCGATCCACCACGAGACGTGGGCCAGCACCACGATCGCATACGCCGCCGGGCGTCCATTCGTCATGAGCGGCGACCTTGAGCTCGGACCCAGTCAGGGAGATCGCCGTGTAACCAATTTCGAACTCGGCCCAGGCCAGGAAAGCACGGTCTCCTTCTGAACAGGAAGGCGCAGCTCCCTTGCGCGCTCGATGCGCTCGGCTTGCTGAAATGCAATCTCTTTGCGTACAAACTTCTCTAGTTCGTCTTCTGCGGTCCGCCAGAAATGCTCGCGCGGCGTTCTCGCGGTCCCTTTCCGTTCTATCATGATCCGCTCCCGGAAAGCTGCCAGACTACGGCAACAGGTAACCCGGCGCTAGTACCCACTTTTCTTGGATCGTGAGTCGTGATTCAAGATATGGATGATCCCCGAAGCAAGAGAAGTCCACCTTTCGCGGAAAGATCGCAAGGTGCTTGAGGCGTGTTGTCGCTCGCCGGTGA
>NZ_JBVAPG010000177.1:0-15160 GCF_055413685.1 Bradyrhizobium sp. LeoA1Lang
CATGCCAGAAATGCGATCGGCGCCTTCATCGAAGAGGTGTACAATCGTCAACGGCTGCACTCGGCTCTGGCTTACCAGCCGCCAGCCGAGTTCGAAGCAAATTTACCAGGTTGCGGGGCTGCTGCGCCGCAGCCCCGCAACCTGGCCCTAACCCATCAACCCGCCCTGCCGCCTCAAGCGCCGGGCTCCTGTCCCTGATTATCCTGTCTCACTACAGGGGTGCAGTTCAAGCGACGGTCCCGGGTTGCGCTGCGCTCCACCCGGGCTACGGTTCGCGCATCTGGCAATCCTCGCCTGCGTCCCGATATAAGGCATAGCCTTTGAAACGGAACGAGGACCGAGTGGACCAATCCGCCACCAAGAAACCTGCCCACCCCGCGCCCGTCGCGCCGCGCCGGCCGCATTCCTTCACGCGGCACGGCATCACCGTATCGGACGATTATGCCTGGCTGAAGGACCCGAAATGGCAGGAGGTGCTGCGCGATCCCTCGATCCTTGATCCTGACATCCGCAACTGTCTCGAAGCCGAGAACGCCTATGCCGAGAGCCTGCTTGGCCACACCGCACCCTTGCAGAAGAAGCTGGTCGCGGAGATGCGCGGGCGGATCAAGGAAGACGATTCCAGCGTGCCCTCGCCCGACGGTCCCTTCGCCTATTTCCGCAAATTCCGCGAGGGCGGGCAGCACGAGATGTTCGGCCGCATGCCGCGCGACGGCGGCGAGGCGCATGTCGTGCTCGACGGCGATGAGTTGGCGAAGGGCCGCGACTATTTCAGGTTCGGCGGCAGCCGGCATTCGCCCGACCACAGGCTGCATGCCTGGAGCGCCGACACCAAAGGCTCGGAATATTTTTCGATCCGCGTACGCGACTGGGCAACCGGCGCCGATCTCGACGACATCGTCGAGGAGACCGATGGCGGCGTGGTGTGGAGCGCGGACGCGAAGAGCTTCTTCTACGTCAAGCTCGACGACAACCATCGCCCGATGCAGGTCTGGCGTCATCGGCTCGGCACCAGGCAGGCCGACGACGTGCTGGTCTATGAAGAGCAGGATTCCGGATGGTTCACCCATCTGCACGAGAGCGCGAGCGGACGCTTCTGCGTGATCGCGGGCGGCGATCATGAGACCTCCGAACAGCGGCTGATCGATCTCAGAAATCCGGAGGCGCCGCCGCGGCTGATCGCCGAGCGCGAAGAGGGCGTGCAATATTCGATCGCCGACCGCGGCGACGAGCTGTTCATCCTCACCAATGCCGATGGGGCGATCGACTTCAAGGTGGTGACGGCGCCGCTTGGCTCGCCCGAGCGCAAGAACTGGCGCGACCTGATCCCGCATCGCGAAGGCATCTACATCATCGACCTCGAGCTTTTCTCCGGCCACATGGTGCGGCTCGAGCGTGCCAATGCGCTGCCGGCGATCGTGATCCGCGATCTCGCCACCAACGAGGAGCATGCGATCGCCTTCGACGAGGCCGCCTATTCGCTCGACACCATGGGATCCTACGAATTCGAGACGACGAACCTGCGCTTCTCCTATTCGTCGATGACGACGCCGTCGGAAGTCTACGACTACGACATGACGAAGCGGACACGGGTGTTGCGCAAGCGCCAGGAGATCCCCTCCGGCCACGACCCGGCCGACTACGTCACCACGCGCATCATGGCGACCTCGCATGATGGCGCAGAGGTGCCGGTCTCGATCCTGCACCGCAAGGATTTTGTCCGCGACGGCTCGGCGCCGCTCCTGCTCTACGGCTACGGCTCCTACGGCATGGCGATGCCGGCCTCCTTCAGCACCAACCGCCTGTCGCTGGTCGACCGCGGCTTCGTCTATGCGATCGCGCATATCCGCGGCGGCGCCGACAAGGGCTGGGGCTGGTATCTCGACGGCAAGCGCGAGAAGAAGACCAACAGCTTTGATGATTTCGCGGCCTCTGCCCGCGCGCTGTGTGAGGCAAAGTACACGAGCACAAAACGCATCGTCGGCCATGGCGGCTCGGCCGGCGGGATGCTGATGGGAGCGGTCGCGAACCGCGCCGGCGAATTGTTCGGCGGCATTGTCGCCGAAGTGCCCTTCGTCGACGTGCTCAACACCATGCTCGACGACACGCTGCCGCTGACGCCGCCGGAATGGCCGGAATGGGGCAACCCGATCGAGAGCGAGAAGGACTTTCGCACCATCCTGTCCTATTCGCCCTACGACAATGTCGCGGCGAAGGATTATCCCGCGATCCTCGCCATGGGCGGATTGACCGATCCCCGCGTCACCTATTGGGAGCCGGCGAAATGGATCGCGCGATTGCGCGCCACCATGACCGGCGGCGGGCCGGTACTTCTCCGCACCAACATGGGCGCGGGCCACGGCGGCGCATCGGGCCGCTTCAACCGTCTCGATGAAATCGCGATCGTCTACGCCTTCGCGCTGTGGGCGGTGGGGATGGCGGACGCGGTGGCGTAGATATCGTAGTGGACGTGGTAATGTAGGGTGGGCAAAGCGAAGCGTGCCCACCTTCTCTTGCACCGAGCGTGGACGGTGGGCACGCTTCGCTTTGCCCACCCTACGGGCCTGAGATGAGCCCCGCTCTCTCCCCACGTCGTCCCGGGCTTGACCCGGGACCCATAACCACCGAACTCCGTTGTTGACCTCAGTGGCAACTCCGGATCTTCGTTGCCACAACTGCCTGTGGTTATGGGTCCCGGATCTGCGTTCGCTGCGCTCACTTGTCCGGGACGACGACCGTGAGGAGGGCCGATACCGCGCTACACGCCCGAATGCGACGACGCTGTCCTTACGGATTCGTATAGGCGGTCTTCACGGTCGTGTAGAACTCGGCCGCGTATTTGCCCTGCTCGCGCGGACCATAGCTCGAGCCTTTTCGGCCACCGAACGGGACGTGATAGTCGACGCCGGCGATCGGCAGGTTGACCATGACCATGCCCGCCTCGGCGTTGCGCTTGAAGTCGCTGGCGTATTTCAGACTGGTGGTGCAGATGCCGGCCGATAAACCGAACTCCGTATCGTTTGCGGTCGCCAGCGCCTCGGCGTAGTCATTGACGCGAATGACGCCCGCGACCGGTCCGAAGATCTCCTCGCGCGCGATCCGCATCTTGTTGGTCACCTCGGTGAACAGCGCCGGCTGCAGATAGAAGCCGGGCGCATCACGCTTCAACCGTTCGCCGCCGAACACCAGCTTCGCGCCCTCGTCCTTGCCGATCGAGAGATATTTCAGGTCCTGATCGAGCTGGTTCTGGTCGACGACCGGGCCGATGTCAGTGCCGGCCTTCAATGCGTCGTCGACCTTGAGGCCGCCCAGACGCTCGGTGAGCGCGGCGACGAACTTGTCATGAATGCCCTTGGTAACGATGAGCCGCGAGGCCGCCGTGCAGCGCTGGCCGGTGGAGAAGAATGCGCTGTTGACGGCACATTCGACCGCGACCTTCAGGTCGGCGTCGTCGAGAATGACCAGCGGATTCTTGCCGCCCATCTCGAGCTGGAACTTCTTCATCGGCCGCGATGCCACGCAGGCCGCCGCGACCTTCTGGCCCGTCGCCACCGATCCGGTGAAGCTGATCGCGGCGACATCGGGATGTTCGAGCAGCGCGGCGCCGACCTCGGAGCCACGACCGATCACGAGATTGAGCACGCCTTTGGGCAGGCCGGCACGCTGCAGGATATCGACCAGCGCCCAGGTCGATCCCGGCACCAGGTCAGCCGGCTTGATCACGACCGTGTTGCCATAGGCGAGCGCGGGCGCGATCTTCCAGGCCGGAATCGCGATCGGGAAATTCCAGGGCGTGATCAGGCCGACCACGCCCAGGGCCTCGCGGGTGATCTCGACGTCGATGCCGGGCCGCACCGAGGAAAGCTTCTCGCCGGCCATGCGCAGGCACTCGCCGGCGAAGAACGCGAAAATCTGTCCCGCGCGCGCGGCCTCGCCGATGCCCTCCGGCAGGGTCTTGCCCTCCTCGCGCGACAGCAAGCGGCCCAGTTCATCCTTGCGCGCCAGGATTTCATCTGACGCCTTCTTGAGGATGTCGTAGCGGACCTGCGGCGTCGCACGCGACCATGCTGGGAATGCCGCCTTGGCGGCGGCGACCGCGGCATCAAGCTGGGCGCGGGTGCCGCGCACGGCCTCGCCGACGATGTCGCTGGTATCGGATGGATTGACGTTGGGCGAACGTGCGCCGTCCGACATCCATTCGCCGTCGATCAGATTCTTGAACATCAGCATGGCTTTCCTCCGTCTTGATCGGGCTTGGTGCCAAAGATCGGTTTAAGAGTTCGAGCACGACTCGGAAACGTTTGGGCCGAGTTCATGCTCGAACAACGAAATCTAGCGTCCGTTCCTTTTCCGCCACGCCGCGAAATCGGTCAATGTCTGCGGATCGGTGGCGGGATAGAGGCCGAAGATGCCGCGGCCGTTGCGGACCTCCTCGGCGACGAAATCCTCGAATGCGGTCATCTCGAAGGTTTCCTCGGCGATCTCATCGGCCAGATGCGCGGGGATGACGATGACGCCGTCGCTGTCACCCAGGATCACGTCGCCGGGAAACACCGGCGCGTCGCCGCATCCGATCGGAACGTTGATCTCGATCGCCTGATGCAGCGTCAAATTGGTCGGCGCGCTCGGACGGTGATGATAGGCGGGAAAGCCGAGATTGGCGATCTCAGCGGAATCGCGAAAGCCACCGTCGGAGACGACGCCGGCGACACCGCGCTTCATCAGGCGCGTCACCAGGATGGCGCCGGCAGAGGCAGCGCGCGCATCCTTGCGGCTGTCCATCACCAGCACCGCGCCGGGCGGACAATCCTCGATCGCCTTGCGCTGTGGATGTGAACGGTCGCGGAACACGTCGAGCTTGTTGAGGTCCTCGCGCGCCGGCATGTAGCGCAGCGTGAAGGCTTCGCCGACCATGGTCGGCTGGTCCGGACTCAAGGGATGGACGTCCTGGATGCACTGGATGCGGAAGCCACGCTTGTACAGCGCGGTGGCGACGGTGGCCGTGGAGACGGTTTTCAGCTTGTTGCGGGTGGCGTCGCTGAGTTTGGACATGTCTGCTCGCTTTCTGGTTCGTCATTCCGGGGCGGTCGCGACAGCGAGCGAACCCGGAATCTCGAGGTTCCGGGTTCGCGCTTCGCGCGCCCCGGAACGACATGGAGTTAGTAGATCGATGGCTCGTCGACCGGCTTACCAAAACCGGTCTCCAGAAAATCGAAATCGCAGCCTTCGTTGGCCTGCTTGATGTAGCGTGAGAACATCCAGCCATAGCCGCGCTCGTAGCGGCGCTCCGGCGGCTTCCAGGCGGCGCGGCGACGTTCGAGCTCTTGCTCCGGCACATCGAGGGTGATGCTGCGGGCGGCGACGTCAAGCGTGATGCGGTCGCCATTCTGCACCAGCGCGAGCGGGCCGCCGATGTAGGCTTCGGGCGCGACATGCAGGATGCAGGCGCCGTAGCTGGTGCCGCTCATGCGCGCGTCCGAAATCCGCACCATGTCGCGCACGCCCTGCTTCACGAGTTTTGTGGGGATTGGCAGCATGCCCCATTCCGGCATGCCCGGCCCGCCCTGCGGCCCCGCATTGCGCAGGATCAGCACATGGTCGGCGGTGACGTCGAGGTTGGGATCATCGACCGCCTTCTTCATCGAAGGGTAATCGTCGAACACCAGCGCCGGGCCGGAATGCTTCAGGAAGCGCGGATCGCAGGCGCTGGGCTTGATCACGCAGCCGTCGGGGGCGAGATTGCCCTTGAGCACCGCGAGCGCACCCTCCTTGTAGATCGGGTTCGCGACGCTGCGGATGACATCGTCATTATAGACTTCGGCGCGGGCGATATTCTCCCCCAGCGTCCTGCCGGTCACGGTCAGGCAGTCGAGATGCAGATGATCCTTGATCCGGCTCATCAGCGCCGGCAGCCCGCCGGCATAGAAGAAATCCTCCATCAGATAGAGATCGCCGCTCGGGCGGACATTGGCGATGACAGGCACCTCGCGGCTCGCCTTCTCGAAATCGTCGAGGGAGATGTCCTGGCCGGCGCGGCGGGCCTGGGCGATCAGATGGATGATCGCATTGGTCGAGCAGCCCATCGCCATCGCGACCGTGATCGCGTTCTCGAACGCTTTCCGCGTCTGGATCTGTTGCGGGGTCAGATCCTCCCAGACCATCTCGACGATGCGGCGGCCGCACTCGGAGGCCATGCGGATGTGACCGGCATCCGCCGCTGGGATCGAGGAGGCGCCCGGCAGCGTCATGCCGACGGATTCGGCGATCGCGGTCATGGTGGAGGCCGTGCCCATGGTCATGCAGGTGCCGTAGCTGCGGGCGATGCCGGCTTCCATGTCGACCCAGTCATCATCGGAAATCTTGCCGGCACGCCGCTCATCCCAATATTTCCAGGCGTCCGATCCCGAACCCAGCGTGCGACCCTTCCAGTTGCCGCGCAGCATCGGGCCGGCCGGCAGATAGATCGTGGGCAGGTTCATGGAGGTGGCGGCGAGCAACAGCGCCGGCGTGGTCTTGTCGCAGCCGCCCATCAGCACGACGCCATCGACCGGATGGCCGCGCAGCAGTTCTTCCGCGTCCATCGCCAGCATGTTGCGATAGAGCATGGTGGTCGGCTTCAGGAACGATTCCGACAGCGACAGCGCCGGCAGTTCCATCGGAAAGCCGCCCGCCATCAGCACGCCGCGCTTGACGTCATCGACGCGGCTCTTGAAATGCATGTGACAGGGCTGGGCGTCCGACCAGGTGTTGATGATCGCGATCACCGGCCGGTCCTTCCACTCCTCCGGCGCATAACCCATCTGCATGGCGCGCGAACGGTGGCCGAAGGCCCTGAGATCATCGGGGGCGAACCAGCGCGCGCTGCGGAGTTGGTCGGGCCGCTTCCTCTTGTCGCTCATGTCTGGGTGCCCCACTTCTGGACTGTGTTCCGCTCGATGGTGCGGAAGATCAGGTTTTCGACGATCAGGCCGATGATGATCACCGTCAACAATCCGGCGAACACGGCGGGAATGTCGAGCAGGTTGCGGTTCTCAAAGATGTACCAGCCGAGGCCCCCCTGTCCCGACGACACTCCGAACACCAGTTCGGCGGCGATCAACGTGCGCCAGGCAAAGGCCCAACCGATCTTCAGCCCGGTCAGGATCGAACTGAAAGCCGCCGGGATCAGGATGCGCGCCACATAGGGTAGTCCACGCAGGCCATAATTGCGGCCGACCATGCGCAGCGTGTTGGAGACGCTCTTGAAACCCGCATGGGTGTTGAGCGCCACCGGCCAGAGAACGGAATGAATCAGCACGAACACAAGACTGCCATTGCCAAGTCCGAACCAGATCAGTGCAAGCGGCAAGAGCGCGATCGCCGGCAACGGGTTGAACATCGCCGTGACCGTCTCGAGGAAATCCGTGCCGATGCGAGTCGAGATCGCGAGGATGGTCAAGATCGAGGCCAGGGCGATGCCGGCGGAATAACCCATAAACAGTACTTTTAGCGACGCCCATGCCCGCATCGGGATGGTGCCGTCGCGCACCTTCTCGAACATGGTGATGACGGTGTCATGGAAGGTCGGGAACAGCAGGGGATTGTCGAGCAACAGACCGTAAGCTTCCCAGGCTGCCGCCAGGAAGACAATGATGAGCCCCTTGCGCACAAATCCGTCGTTCCAGAGCAGCTCCCACACACTCAGCTTGCGCTCGACCTCGCTTGCGGCCGGCGCGGCCACTGCGTTGCCCTCGCGCAGCAGGATGGTTGCCTCTCTCATCGCGCCCCTCCTCAGTGTGCGGTTGCCGCCTCGGCGAACAGCAGATCGTGTATCTGCTTCTCCAGCCGTGCAGCGCTGCCGTCTTCGCTGGAGACGCGGTCGACGTCAGCGACCTCGGCCTTCACCCGCCCCGGATGCGGCGACAGCAGCAGGATGCGGTTGCCGATCTTGATAGCTTCCGCGATTGAATGGGTGACGAACAGCACGGTGAACTTGGTCTCAGACCAGAGCAGCAGCAATTCGTCCTGGCAAGTCCGTCGCGTCAGCGCATCCAGCGCCGCGAACGGCTCGTCCATCAGCAGAATGTCCGGCTCCATCGCCATGCCGCGCGCGATCGCGACGCGCTGCTTCATGCCGCCGGACAGCGTATGCGGATAGTTATCGACCACGCGAGTCAGCCCGACCTTCTCGATATAGGCCCGCGCCTTCGCTTCGGCTTGCTTGCGAGGCAGCCGCCGCGCGGTCAGGAGCGGAAACATCACATTCTCCAGCACGGTTTTCCACGGCAGGAGTTGATCGAACTCCTGAAAGATCATCATCCGATCGGCGCCTGGCTCGACGATCTCGCGGCCGTCAATCCGCATCTTGCCCTCGCTGGGCTGCAAGTACCCGCCGACCGCCTTCAGCAGCGTGGATTTGCCGCAGCCGGACGGCCCGAGCAGCACGAAGCGATCGGAGCGATCGACCGTGAATGAGACGCGTTCGGTCGCTGTGATGACCGCGTTCGACGTCTTGTAGCGCAGCGTTACGTCGGAGACGTCAAGGAGCGGCGCCATGGGATCAACTGCCCTTCAAGTCATGCGCGACCGGCAGGTAATAGTCGGTCCACGCCTTGGGCTGCGTCTTCAGCGTGCCCGTCCTGAAGAGATGGTTGGCGAATTTCATGGTGCCCTGCGGCTCCAGATTCCACTCCATCATGCCGGGTTCCTTCAGCCAGGCCAGCAGATCTTCAACTGACGTCTTGTCGCCAGTGATCTCCTTGTAGATTTCGACCGCGAGCTTGGGATCGCTTCGGATCAGGTCGTGCGCTTCCTTGGTCGCCAGCCGCACGGCCTGGATGATTTTAGGATTGGCGTCGGCGAATTTCGTCGTGGTGAAGAATTGCGCCTGGCTAAGCGGGCCGCCCATCACGTCAGGCGAGTTCAGCACGACATGCGCGCCCGGCACATTCTTCATCTCAAGGAAGGTAAAGGGAGGGATCGAGAAATGACTGCGTACCTCATGCTGCGGATTGGACATTGCTGCATAGGCATCGGGGTGGCCGAGCTGCACGGTGTTGGAATCGAGCTTCGACCATTGATCCGAGCCGAACAACTCGCCTGCCGCAATCTGTAGCACGATGGCCTGCGTCGAGATCTTCACGGTCGGCACCGCGATTTTATCGTTCGGCCCAAAATCCTTCAGCGACTTGATGTTGGGATCGCGGCTGATCAGCATCATCGGCTGCGCAGAAGTGGCGACAATGCCTTTCACGCCGCCGCGGGTACGATCCCATAGCAGCAAGAGATTGCCGGTGCCGGTATTGAGGATGTCGACGCCGCCCGCAAGCAGCGCATCGGTCTGCGCGCCGCCGCTGGAGAACGTCAGCCATTTGGTGGTGACGCCGGGCACGCCAAGCGCCGCGGCATGTTTCTCGATCAGCTTCTGCTTCTCGATAATGTGGCTCGGAATATAGAAGATACCCGGCTGCCGCGACAGGGCGATTTCCGTCTTTTGCTGCGCCAGTGCCGCCGGTCCGTGCAGCAGACCAACCGCCACGGCGGCGCCCGCAAGCGTCCGCCACATCATCCTGTTCATTACGCGTTTCCTCTGAGGGTTGCGGATTGACCACCCCGGGGAGATGCACTAATGTATTAGTGCATCGTTGGCAAGCCTCTCGCCGGGCGTAACGGCAATTCAAATGGATCAACCCGTAATCGGCCAGCGTCGTGTCCCGCGATCGAGCGGGCTGCTCGACCGCGACCGTCAGGCGGCGCCGCAGGTGTTTGAGCGCCTGCGCGGCATGATCATCGCGCTGGAACTGCCGCCGGGCTCACCGCTGTCGCGCGCCGCACTGGCCGAACAGTTCGGGGTGTCCTCGACGCCCATCCGCGACGCGCTGAAGCGGCTCGAGGAGGAAGGTCTCGTCGAGGTGTTCCCGCAATATGCGACGGTCGTCAGCCGGATCGACCTGCGCCGCGCGCAGCAGGCACATTTCCTGCGCCAGGCGCTCGAGCTGGAGATCGTGCGCGTGCTGGCGCTGAAACCGGACGAGGCGCTCGTCGCCCAGCTCAACTCCACCATCGCGCGGCAACAGCAGTTTGCAAAGGCGGGCGCCTTCGAGAAATTCATGGCCGCCGACAACGAGTTCCACGCGCAGCTATACGAGGCCGCCGACAAGCAAGAGCTCTGGACCCTCATGCGCAGCCGCAGCGGACATATCGACCGGTTGCGCCGGCTGCATCTGCCCTCGCCCGGCAAGGCGCAGGATATCGTCCGCCATCACAAGCTGATCGCCAAGGCTATCGCCGGCGGTGAGCCGGAGGAAGCGCAAAAACATCTGCGAACCCATTTGTCGGGAACGCTGAGCGAGCTCGTGCAGATCCGCGCGCGGCATCCGCACTATTTCAACGACTGATGCGCGGCGCGTAGGCGTCGAACTGATTTTTCTTCGAATTGTCATCCCGCTTTGGCTCTTTGTATGAGCATGATCTTTTTCGGGAAACCGATTTCCACTTTTCCGGATCATGCTCTAGCATCAGTCGCCCGAGCCGGGATGACACCCCGTCGCTTGGTCCGGACAGAGGAAGGCCGCGACCGCACAGATGACGCTCACAACCAGACTCGCCGTCGCCATGATTGCGCTGGTTGCGATCGCAGTGGGCGCGGTCGCATGGCTGAGCTATCGCAACCTGGAACAGGCATTCGTGCCGCGCGTGCTCGACCGGATCGAGACCCATTCGCGCTTTGTGGCCGGCGACCTGACTTCCTATGCCGACAGCGCGCGCGCCGACATCGTGATCTTTCGCGATTTTGCCGCGGTGATCGGGATGATGCGGGCCCGTCTCAACGACGGGACGGATCCGGTCGATCATGTCAGCGAGGCGCTGTGGCGGGAGCGGCTGGAAAACCGCCTGGCCGCGCAGCTCGCGATCAAGCCGGCTTACGCGCGGCTGCGTTATATCGGCGTTGCCGATGGCGGGCATGAAATCGTCCGCGCCGACCGTTCGGGGCCGGACGGCGCCGTTCGCGCCGTGCCGGAGGCAGAGCTGCCGCGCGCCGGTGACGCGTCCTATTTCCGCGACACGCTCGCACTTGGTGTCGGCGGAATCTATGTCTCGCCGGTCGACTTGGACAAGGATGCCGGCGCGGCGCAGCCGGCGCCGATCCTGCGGGTGGCGACGACGGTGCCGGCGACCGACGGCAAGCCGTTCGGGATCATCCTGATCGAGATCGACATGCGGGGCGAGTTGGACCGCGTGCGGAGTTCGGTACGGCCCGGCGAAGCGGCCTATGTGGTCGACGGCCGGGGCAACTACCTCGTCCATTCCGACCGCACCCGTGAATTCGGCGCGCAGACAGGAGCCGATTGGCGGCGCGACTTTCCCTATCTGGCGTCGGCGCCGGGCACCACGCAGGCCTTCTCGCGCATGGTCGAAGGTGCGGGGGGACGGCCCAACGGCGTGGCGCTGGCGCCCGCGCTGCTCGTCGACAATCAATGGATCGCGGTGATCGAGACGGTTCCGAACGCCGTGTTCATGGCGCCGGCGGCGACGATCCGCAACAGTTCGATCGTCGTCGGCCTGCTAGCCGTGCTGGCCGCGGCGGGACTGGCGATCCTGATCGCGAGGTCGCTGATGCGGCCGATCCGGCAATTGACGGCGGCGATCGAGAGCGTCGCACAGAAGGGCACGGACGCCATTCCGGTCGACGCGCCGGGCGAGACCGGCGTGCTGGCGCGCGCCTTCGTGCGCGTGATCAATGAGGTGAACGCCAAGACGGTTGCGCTCGAGCGCGAGGTGGTCGAACATTTGCGGACCGAAGCCGCGCGGGACCGCCTCGCCGGGCGCGAGCGCCTGTTCAGCGCCGCGGTCGAATCCGCCAACGACGCCGTCATCACGCACTCGCTGGATGGCATCGTCACCGGCTGGAACCCGGCCGCGGAGCGGCTGTTCGGCTATACCGCGACTGAGGCGGTGGGCCGGCACATCTCGCTGATCGTGCCGCCCGACCGCACCGCAGAGACAGACGACGTGGTACGCCGGATCGGCTGGGGCGAAACGATCGCGAACAACGAGACCGTGCGCCTGCGCAAGGACGGCACGCCGGTCGAGGTCTCGCTCTCGATCTCGCCGATCAAGTCGGCATCCGGCGCCATCATCGGCATCTGCAAGACCGCGCGCGACATGACCGAAAGCCGCAAGGCGCAGGAGAATTTGCGCGAGAGCGAACAACTGGCGCGCGGCATCATCAACAGCGCGCTCGACGCCTTCGTGCAGATCGATCAGAAGGGCGTCATCCGCTACTGGAATCCGCAAGCCGCAAGCCTGTTCGGATGGCCTCACGAGGAGGCGCTCGGGAAGAACGTATTCGAGCTGCTCGGGCGGCCGGACGGCCCGCTCAGGGCGGCGCTGGGGGCCTTCCTGCAATCAGGCGGCGTACAGTTGCAACAGCCGCGCCGCGAGGTGCTGGCACGGCGGCGCGACGGCACGGAGTTCACCGCGGAACTGAGCATCGCCGCGCTGAAGACCCGCGACGGTTTCGTGTTCAACGGCTTCGTCCGCGACCTCACCGACAAGATCGCCGCCGAGGAGCGCATGAGGCAGGCGGAGAAGATGGAGGCCGTCGGCCAGCTCACCGGCGGCATCGCGCATGACTTCAACAACATCCTCACCGTCATCACCGGCACGATCGAGATCCTGGCCGACGCGGTGAAGAACGAGCCGCAGCTTGCCGCGATCACCAAGATGATCGACGAGGCGGCCGGGCGCGGCGCCGAGCTCACCCAGCATCTCCTTGCATTCGCCCGCAAGCAGCCGCTCGACCCACGCGAGATCGACGTCAACCTCCTGATCGTCGAGACCACCAAGCTGTTGCAGCGAACGCTCGGCGAGCATGTCGAGATTGAATCGATCTTCGAGGACGAGACCTGCCTTGCGGTCGTCGACCCCAACCAGCTCGTCACCGCAATCCTCAACCTCGCGCTCAACGCCCGCGATGCGATGTCCAATGGCGGCAAGCTCGTGCTCGAGACCGGCACCGTCTTCCTCGACGAAACCTACGCGAAACTGCAGGGCGACGTCCGGCCGGGGCGCTATGCCATGATCGCGGTGAGCGACACCGGCACCGGAATCCCCTCCGACATCATTGACAAGGTGTTCAACCCGTTCTTCACCTCGAAGGGTCCCGGCAAGGGCACCGGGCTCGGCCTGAGCATGGTCTACGGCTTCATCAAGCAGTCAGCGGGGCACATCAAGATCTACAGCGAGGAAGGCCACGGCACCACGGTCAAGATGTACCTGCCGCCTGCGGCCCGCGCGACGGCCTCGATCGAGCCGACGTTCGCGGCCAGGCTCGAGGGCGGAAACGAGACCATCCTCGTCGTCGAGGACGACAAGCTGGTGCGCGACTATGTGCTGACGCAATTGCACTCGCTCGGCTATGTCACGCTGGCTGCCGCAAACGCCGCAGACGCGCTCGCCATCGCCCGCGCCGACCGGCCGTTCGACCTCTTGTTCACCGACGTGATCATGCCCGGCATGAACGGCCGCCAGCTCGCGGAAGAGATCCACAAGCTGAAGCCCGACGTGAAGGTGCTGTTCACCTCGGGCTACACCGAGAATGCCATCATCCATCACGGCCGGCTGGACGAAGGCGTGCTCTTGCTGGCGAAGCCCTATCGCAAGTCGGACATGGCGATCATGATCCGCAAGGCGCTCAGCGTATAGGGACGCCAGCTCAAATGCGAAAGATATTGCAATATCTCACAGCAAATAACGCTGTCGTCCCGGGCTTGACCCGGGACCCATAACCACAGGCATATGTGATGTAAAACGCTGTGGCCGCCCGTTCGCGCCGCAACCAACATTTGTGGTTATGGGTCCCGGCTCGAGGCCGGGACGACGAATTAGGCCGAGCGCTGCTGTTGCTGCTGCGCGGTCATCACGATGCGGACGAGGTCGGCGGCATTCCTGGCGCCGAGCTTCTTCATGATGTTGGCGCGATGGTCTTCGATCGTGCGCGGGCTGATGCCGAGGTGACGTCCCGCTTCCTTGTTGGAAGCGCCCGCGGTGAATTGTTCCAGCACCTCGCGCTCACGCCGCGTCAATGGCTCGCGTCCCGGAAAATGCAGCGTTGATATCCGCGATGCGGAACTGTCGGCCTGGCGCCGCGTATAGGCGCCGATCGCCTCGTCGAGGCGGGCGACGATTTCGCTGCCGCGGAACGGCTTCTCGATGAAGTCGAGGGCGCCGTTCTTGATGGCGCTGACGGCCATCGCGATGTCGCCCTGTCCCGAGATCATGAAGATCGGCGCCGGATAATCCTCGCCGTGCAGTTCCCTTAGAATATCGAGGCCGGATTTGCCGGGGATGTGCACGTCGAGCAGGATGCAGGCCGGCGTCCTGGTTCGCGCGACCGACAACAGCGCGGCGCCGTCGGCAAAACAGATCACCTGATAGCCGGCTGCGGACAGGACCATCGAAAGCGTGTCGCGGACGGCGGGATCGTCGTCGACTACGAAAATCTCCCCGCGGGAGGGGGCACTCTCAGCCATAGGTCATTCGTCCCTGAGTGGTGAAACCTGCAAACCGAACAATGGCTCCAATCGACATCGCACCGAACTGGCCCGTATTTGTACGGGACGACGGCTTAACGCACAAGTAGCACCGGGGTCCCTAAAGATAGGCCACCGTGGAGAACGCGCATGCAGAAAGCTGCAAAAAGCAATATCATTATCGAGGCCGTCGATGGAAACGACGCCTATCAATCAATCGTCTCGGACCTGATGTGCCTGATCGGGCAGGTGCAGGCGAGCCTGTTGCGGATTGAGAGCGCGATCGCCTGTGAAACCTTGCCTGCTTCCACTGACGCCGCCGACACCGACATTATCGTGCTTGATGACGTCACGCCCCGCTACGCCAAAGCGGGGGCAGTGCTGAAGGCATGCGACGCCGGCCTTGGCGCGGCCCTCGAGTTCCTGCTCGAGGCCAAGGCGATGGAGCACCGCCTGAACTAGAGATTCTTGTTTTGACGCGTTTTCTTCACGCGAACCGGTGTCCACCTCGCTCGAAAACGCTCTAGGTCGCGTGGACAGTTATCTTAGCCAGAGCAGAGTTGCGGCGATAGCGACGACAGCGAAGTAATTTCGTGCGGTTTTTTCGTAGCGCGTAGCAACGCGCCTGAAACGCTTCAGTTTCGAGA
>NZ_JBVAPG010000178.1:0-15138 GCF_055413685.1 Bradyrhizobium sp. LeoA1Lang
CGACGGCTGGCAGACCCTCGCCAGCAAGCCCATTGCTCAGCCGGTTGATCTTGCCGCCTGAGCAGATATCATCCGTTCACCGGAGACTCGCGACGGACAAATTCCAACCAAGTTCGCGACGGCACCCTTGACCTTCCTAGGCTGTTCTAAGCGACGAAACGCGGCACGGTCGTGAAGGGTCAGGGTTCATTCCGTATTTCCGGCCGTGAAGATAGTTCCGCTCCTCGGCTGCGTTAAAAACGCCGGTACAGTTCGGGGGCGAGCTGGTAAAAAGACGAACGTGACATGCAGCTGCATGCCCATCCCTGGGAACCTTCGTAGATCAAAAACCGTCTGCGTCCCGTTGAACGTTAGCTAGCGCAGATGCGCGGATCGCTCTCAGGCGGGTGCCATTGTATTTTGGACACGGAGCACCAATGGATTCCACGCTGGACGACAGGCTCGCGGAACGGCAGATCGCGGAGCAGCTTTCGAACCTGGCGCTCGAAGCGGGAGTCAGTCCTTCGGCCCCGCCGACCAGCATGAAGACGTCTCGCGCCCCGGCGGCAACGATTCATCAATTGGCGAATTGGCGCTATGTGGCTTTCGTCTGCTCTCTGTTGGCAGCATCCATTGGTGTTGCCGCTTGGTGGTGGTCGTCCTCCGCTCATACGGCGATGATGGCCCCCTCGGACCCAGCACCTCTGACGCAGGCCCCGCCGGAACCAGTCGCGCCGAAAGACGGCGCGCCGTCTGCCGTCGCCCTGTCTTCCGACTTGGCGCAGCAGCTCCAGCCGATGACGCGCGATCTCGCTGCCTTGAGGCAAGCGGTCGAACAGCTCAAGGAGAGGCAAGAACAATTGGTCCGCGACAATGAAAATGTCGCGAGCCAACTCAAGGCGAGCCAGGAAGAAATGGCACGTAACAACAGTGTCATCGATGAGCTCAAGGCGATCCAGATCCAGATGGCGCGCGAAAGCCAGACGCTCACCGAGCGCCTCAACGCAAGCCAGGAACAACTTGCCCGCGTGATCGCCAACGCTTCAGCGCCAAAGGTGATGCCTGAAGAGCCAAAGGTGAGCCCCGAAGAGCCAAAGGTTATGCCCGAAATACCACTGCCGCGTCCGCGGCGGTCGGCCAATGTCGCCCAGGCGCAAAAGCCGGCGCCAACCCCGGCCCGCCCGCAAGCCAAAAAGCCGCAACCGTCGTTGGTATGGCCATGGTCAGCGCGCTAATGCCGTGACCGACCTGCTCCCTGCGACGGCACCTAAAACTGTGGCGGCTCGTTGACTAGGGGCCGTCCAGTTCGCGCGTACTCTGCTTCCGCCGCCTCTCCCCAAACGAATTTCCGAAGGACGTTCCGAACCCCTGGGTCGGCGTCACCATGAAGACCCGTGTGAAAAAGAAAAAGCCGGCCGTGACGCGAGACGAGGTCTACACCTTTGCACATGGCTGCATCGAGCATCACAAGACGGGCGAAATCGTCGACCATCCGCTCGAAGATGGCGACGTCAAGTTTTATGAGGAAGCTGAGGAGGTGCTGTCGCACTTGAAGCGTCTCGGCACCCCGATGATCCTGTACGAGGTCGAGGAAGGTAAGGCCAAGCCGTTCGGTTTCAGCACGATGTAACACAAGGTGCAGCGCTTGCGTGTGAAGCTGGGATTGCCATCGCACTTCACGTTTAACGCCTGCCGGCACGGCGGCATGACCGAGCTGGAGGAGACAGAGCTGACCGACGGACAGGGTCGCGCGCTGTCAGCACACCGGACGCAGCGGAGCTATATCGGCTACGCGAAGCGCACCGAGAAGCGCGTGCTCGCAGCAACCCGCAAACGGCGCGCGCACAGGCTGGCGAACGAAATGGCGACAGACGTTCGGAATGGGCAGCTAAAACCCGTTCAGAATGAAGTCCCTGAACAAAGCGCGATTGCCGAGTGATTTCAATTGGCTGGGGCGGGAGGGATCGAACCTCCGAATGGCGGAATCAAAATCCGCTGCCTTACCGCTTGGCTACGCCCCAATTCCAGGTCCGGAGGGCGCGGAACATAGCCGCAGCCCTCTCGGTCTGGCAACGCCGGTCTACAGAGGGAGTCGGACCATTTCAACTGTTTCTCCCCCTCAATCGGTCATCCGGACGGTTGAGGGAAGCATGGTTTCGTGGGAAGACGGCGCCAATGTTCCCTCGGGGAGTAACGCCATGACCTACCGCGCGCCGATCGACGACATCCTGCTCGCCCTTAACCATGGTGCCGGACTGAAGGCCGCCCTCGCCGCCGGCCATTACGGCGATTTCGACGGCGACATCGCCCAGCCGGTGCTGGAAGAAGCCGGCAAGTTCGCGAGCGACGTGCTGGCGCCGCTCAACCGCGTTGGCGACCAGAACGGCGTCAAGCTCGCGGACGGCAAGGTGACGACCGCGCCGGGCTGGCCCGACGCCTATCAGCGCTGGGCAGCCGCGGGGTGGAACGCGGTGTCGGGCCCGGAAGCCTTCGGCGGCCAGGGCCTGCCGCTCGCGATCAATGCCGCCTGCACCGAGATCTGGAGCGCATCGAATTCGGCGTTCGGCCTCTGCCCGCTGCTCACGCTCTCCGCGATCGAGGCGCTGGACGCCCATGGCAGCGACGAGCTGAAGAAGATCTACCTTGCCAAGCTCGTCTCCGGCGAGTGGACCGGCACGATGCAGCTCACCGAGCCGCAGGCGGGCTCCGATGTCGGCGCACTGCGCACCCGTGCCGAGCGCGCCGGTGACGGCACCTACCGCATCAAGGGCACCAAGATCTTCATCACCTATGGCGACCACGACATGACCGACAACATCGTTCATTTCGTGCTCGCCCGCCTGCCCGATGCGCCCGCGGGCACCAAGGGCATCTCGCTGTTCCTGATCCCGAAATTCCTGGTCAATCCCGACGGCTCGCTCGGCGCACGCAACGATATCTATCCCTCTGGAGTCGAGCACAAGCTCGGCATGCACGCCTCCCCGACCTGCACCATGACCATGGGCGACCATGGCGGCGCCATCGGCTATCTGATCGGCGAAGAGAACCAGGGCATGCGATGCATGTTCACGATGATGAACCAGGCCCGGCTCGCGGTCGGCCTCGAAGGCGTCGGCCTTGCCGACCGCGCCTACCAGCGGGCGCTCGCCTATGCCCAGGAACGCCGCCAGGGCCGCGCCGTCGGCAGCAAGAGCGAGGGCTCGGATCCGATCATCGCGCATCCCGACGTCAAGCGCATGCTGATGCAGATGCGCGCCATGACGGCTGCCGCGCGCGCGATCTGCTACGCCACCGCAGTCGCACTCGATATTTCCACGCGCGCGAAGGATCCGAAGGTGCGCAGCGACGCCGCCGCACGCGGCGCGCTCTTGACGCCGATCGCGAAAGCCTTCTCCACCGACATCGGCAACGAGGTCGCCTATCTCGGCGTGCAGGTGCATGGCGGCATGGGCTTCATCGAGGAGACCGGCGCGGCCCAGCATTATCGCGACGCGCGCATCACCGCGATCTATGAGGGCACCAACGGCATCCAGTCGATCGACCTCGTCACCCGCAAGCTCGGAGCCAATGGCGGCGCCTCGGTCTGGGCGCTGCTCGAAGAGCTCTCCGCCATCGTCAAGCAGGTGGAAACCTCCAACGATCCCGCGTTCGGCACCACCGGCGCCAAATTGCGCGATGCGCTCGGCGCCCTCGAGCGCGCGAGCCGCTGGCTGCTCGAGCGCCTCGCCTCGGCGCCGAACGATGCGCTCGCCGGCGCCACGCCTTACCTGCGCCTGTTCGGCGCGACGCTCGGCGGCTGCATGCTCGCCGGCGAAGCGCTCGCTGTGAAGGGCGGCGGCGAGGCCGGCGATCCGCAGCGCTATATCGCGCTGGCCCGCTTCTTCGCCGAGAACGTCACGGTCCAGGCACCGTCGCTCGAGAAGACGGTGACCGACAGCGCCGAGGCCATCAACGGCGCAGACGCGGTGTTGATGGGATAGGCAGCGCATCATCGTGTAGGGTGGGCAAAGGCGCGAAGCGCCGTGCCCACCATCTCACACTCCGCCCGTGATGGTGGGCACGCTCCGCTTTGCCCACCCTACGGATTCCGCATTTTCCTCCGTCATTCCGGGGCGCGCGAAGCGCGAGCCCGGAATCCATTTCACCGCCTCCGCCCATGGCCCGATACATTCCGCGCCTGCGTGATCCTGACGCACCCCGGAATGACAAGAGCGTGGGAAAGCCGTGAGGGACATTGGGAGCCGGACGGAGATCATGTAAGATAGCGAGGTGTTCGCTGGCGGCAACGTGGCCGCCTCCGCAAGGGACTGCTTGATGACCGGGCACCTCATCGTATCAGACGAAGCCGCAACGCGCGTGATCACGATGCGTCGGCCCGAGAAGAAGAACGCGATCACCGAGGAGATGTATCGCGCGATGAGCGATGCGGTCGACACCGCGCAGAACAATCCGAACATCCGCTGCCTCATCATCACCGGCGGCTCGGGCGTGTTCACCGCGGGCCACGATGTCGAGGATTTCCTGAAGCAGGGCGCCGCCAATCCCGACGCGGTGCGCACCTCCGCCGCAGTCAAGTTCCTCTATTCGCTGGCGCACAACGCCAAGCCGATCATCGCCGCCGTCGACGGGGTCGCGATCGGCATCGGCACCACCATGCTGTTCCACTGCGACTACGTGCTCGCCAGCAGCACCGCGACCTTCTCGACGCCGTTCATCCATCTGGGGCTGGTGCCCGAGGGCGCCTCGAGCCTCCTGATGCCGCGCACGATGGGGCACCAACGCGCCTTCGAGATGCTGGTGATGGGCCGCACCATGGACGCCGACGACGCCCGCGTCGCCGGCTTCGTCAACGCGGTGGTGGCCCCAGGCCATACGGAAGCGGAAGCGCGGAAAGTGGCGCGCGAGATCTGCGCGCTGCCGGCCGAGGCGGTCGCAATCGCCCGCAAGCTGATAAAATTGCCGCCGGAGGACATGACCCGGCGCATCGACCAGGAGGCTCATTTGTTCAGCGAGCGGATGCGCTCCAAGGAAGCAGTCTCCGCCTTCAAGGCATTCTTTGCGCGCAAGCAGAATTGAACCGGAACGTCGCAAAATCGTTGCCGCGCTTATCCATATTCGCCCCATGAGAACCCATCACATCCTTGCAGCGCTGGCACTGCTGGCCGGATTTGTCCTCGCACCTTGCCAGGCTCAAACCGCCGCGCCCGTCGATCTGCGCATCCTCGCGATCAACGATTTCCACGGCTATCTGCGGCCGCCGCCGGGCGGCATCCCGATCAGCGATCCCGACGACAAAGCGAAGAAGATCGTCGTGCCCGCCGGCGGCGCCGAGCACATGGCGACCCTGGTGCGGCAGCTCCGCGAGGGACACAAGAACACGATCTTCGTCGCGGCCGGCGACCTGATCGGCGCGAGCCCGTTCCTGTCGGCGATGTTCCATGACGAGCCGACCATCGAGTCGCTGTCGATGATGGGGCTCGAGGTCGCCTCCGTCGGCAATCACGAATTCGACGAGGGCATGGACGAACTGCGGCGGATGCAGAATGGCGGCTGCCATCCGAACGAGACGTGCCGCGGTCCTCATCCCTTCCCCGGCGCCAAATTCCATTATCTCGCCGCGAGCACCTTCGAGAAGGCCTCCGGCAAGACCGTGTTCCCGCCCTACGAGATCAGGCAGTTCGAGGGCATCCAGGTCGCGTTCATCGGGCTGACGCTGAAGGGCACGCCAAACATCATCTCGCCGGCGAGCGCCGCCGGCCTCGAATTCCGCGACGAAGCCGAGACGGTGAATGCGCTCATTCCGGAATTGAAGGCGCGCGGCGTCGAGGCGATCGTGGTGCTGATCCATGAAGGCGGCGTGCCGACCGGCGACTACAACGAATGCCCCGGCATCTCCGGCCCGATCGTCGACATCGTGAAGAAGTTTGATCGCGCGGTCGACGTCGTGATCTCCGGCCACACCCACCAGGCCTATGTCTGCGACATCGACGGCCGGCTTGTCACCTCCGGCGACAAATACGGCACGCTGGTCACCGCGATTGACCTCAAGCTCGATCCGAAGACCCACGACGTCATCAGCGCCAAGGCCGAGAACACCATCGTCCGCAGCCAGACGCTGGCCAAGGACGCGAGCCAGACCGCGCTGATCGAGGCCTATGACCGGCTGGCCGCACCGATCGCCAACCGTCCGGCAGGCTCGGTGACGGAAACGCTGTCGCGCGTGCCGAACCAGGCAGGCGAAAGCGCGCTCGGTGACATCATCGCCGACGCCCAGCTCGCCGCGACGAGTTCGCCGGAAAAAGGCGGCGCGGTGATTGCCTTCACCAATCCGGGCGGCGTGCGCACCGATATTGCGCGGAGAGAGGACGGCGCCGTCACCTATGCCGACCTGTTCTCGAGCCAGCCGTTCCGCAACCAGCTCATCACGCTGACCCTCACCGGCAAGCAGATCAAGGACACGCTCGAGCAGCAATGGCTCGACCCGAAGCGGCCGCGGATCCTGCAGGTGTCGAAAGGGTTCGCTTACGCATGGGATGCGGGCAAGGGCGACGGCGAGCGCATCATCGCCGAGAAGATGACGCTGAACGGCGCGCCGATCGACCCCGCCGCGACCTATCGGGTGACGGTCAACAATTTCCTGTCGCTCGGCGGCGACGGCTTCACCGTCCTGAAAGAAGGTCAGGCGCCGCTAACCGGCCCCTATGATGTCGATGCCCTCCAGGCCTATTTCCAGGCGAACAGCCCGGTCGGGCCCGCGCCCGGCAACCGGATCCAGCGGATCAACTAACCTAAAGGCCCGTAGCCCGGGTGGAGCGCAGCGCAACCCGGGAAAGCCTGCACGATGAGCCGTATGCCGCGCCAAGACCCCGGGTTGCGCTTCGCTCCAGCCGGGCCACAAGGCGACGGAGGGCTTTCGCGGTGGGCACTGAGCGCCTAAATAGGGCGTTACTCGCAAGAACGCGCAGCGAATGCGCCGGAAACCTGCATGACCCTTCTTCTGACGCATTCCGCCTGCCTCGACCACCTGACACCATCAGGCCATCCCGAACGCCCCGACCGGTTGCGTGCGGTCGCCGAGGTGCTTGGCGAAGAGCGGTTCGCACCGCTTGCACGCGGCGAAGCGCCGGAAGGCGGCCTCGATTCCGTCATGCTCTGCCATGGCGAGCTTTACGTCGGCGAGCTCCGCCACATCGCTCCGACCTCCGGCCTGGTTTACATCGATGGCGACACCTCGATGTCGCCAGGCACTTGGGAAGCGGTGATGCGCGGCGTAGGCGGCGCGGTTGCGGCCGCGGATGCGGTGATGTCGGGCGAACATCCGAATGCTTTCGTCGCGGTTCGGCCGCCCGGCCACCATGCCGAAGCCAGCCGTCCGATGGGCTTCTGCTTCTTCGACAATGCCGCGATCGCCGCGCGCCACGCGCAGCGCAAGTTCGGCATCGGCCGCGTCGCCGTGGTCGATTTCGACGTTCATCACGGCAATGGCACCCAGGATATCTTCTGGGCCGATCCGACCGTGATGTATTGCTCGACGCATCAGATGCCGCTGTTTCCGGGCACCGGCAGCCGCGGCGAGCGCGGCGAGCACGACACCATCGTCAATGCACCGCTCGCGCCCGAAGATGGCGGCGCGCAATTCCGCTCGGCGTTCGACAATTTGATCCTGCCGCAACTGGAAAAATTCGGCCCCGAGCTCGTCATCATCTCCGCTGGCTTCGACGCGCATTACCGCGATCCGCTCGCCTCGCTCAACCTGAGGGCCGACGACTTCGGCTGGGTGACAAGCAAGCTTCTGGATCTCGCCGACCGGCACGCCGGCGGACGGGTGGTCTCCGTGCTCGAAGGCGGCTATGATCTGCAGGGATTGAAAGAGTCGGTGGCCGCGCATGTCACCGCATTGATGGGCGCGTAAATCGGCGCCACAATACTTCCGCAGAGAATTGCTTGATTCTGCGCTGAGAACGGCGCAGCCGAAAAACGCGAATGGGAACGCGAGTAAATGGCAGAAAACACCACTCAAGTCGAAAATAACAAAGTCGACGTCAAGAAGCTCTCCTTCGAACGCGCGATGGAGGAACTTGAATCGATCGTCAAACGGCTTGAGGACGGCAAGGTGCCACTTGAGGAATCGGTCGCGATTTATGAACGCGGCGAGGCGCTGAAGCGCCGCTGCGAGGAATTATTGCGGCAGGCCGAGGCGCGCGTCGACAAGATCACGACCGATGCCAGCGGCCAGGCTACGGGAACCGAGCCGCTCGACGTGCAATAAGCAGATCACCGCGGGAGCCCTCATAGAGAGGTGAACATCCCTGAGGCGGTCCTGGTAATCTTCCTCCGATTCTCCGGGGAAACGGTCCATCTCATAATGTTCCAAACTGAAAGGCGGCATCTCAGACGCCCTTTCGTGGAACACCTCGATGTACTCGGCATGGCGACGTACAAGGCTTTCGATGAGGGTCTTCACGTCGATACTATCGAGAGCGGCAGTTCGCCTCGCCGCCTCGTAGGTTTCATCGCTGATTTCGATCGTATGCATCGGACAATCCTGTTCGCATTCCGCCAATATAGCTGCGAACAGGGAGACTTTGGAGGTCATTCTCATCAGGAGTGGCGAGCCTCTCCGCGCAACAGTGGAGAACAATAAGCGGATTTGCCGCGGTTCTTCCCCACAAGAGGACCGAAATAGCTCTTGGCGCATCGCGCTGGCTGCTATAGTCCCAACCTCATCTGGGGACAGTAAGTGCGCGTTCGGCACCGCCATATCATCTATATCCAGGGATACGATCCGCGCGGCTTGGCGCAGTACTACCGCATGTTCAGGACCGAACTGCGGAAATTCAGCCGTCTCTACCAGCTATCGGCCACCATGAGCCGGCCGAAGGTCGCCGACGATGACGAGATCGCGTCCTGGACCATCGAGACCAAGGCGGCCGACTGGCAGACCCGCACGTCCTACGATTTCCTGCGGTTCGAGGATTTCATCCAGCGCGACCTCGCCGCCCCGATCTGGCGCACCGTGTTTCATGCCCTCTGGATCTACTGGGGGCTGGTCTTCACCGGCACGATTGCGCGGTTCACGCGGGCGAACTGGCGTTTCACGGCGTTCATCACCTATCCGCATGTCGTGCTGCTGCTGGAAGCCTTGTGCGCTGCGGCAGTTGCTTTCGTGTTCGAAAAGGGCCTCAACGCGATCGGCCTCCCCGATCTCTTCAGTGTTGCCGCGGCAACCGCGATCTTCGTGGCCGTGCTCGGCACCATGCTGAAATACACCGAAAACAACACTTACGTGCTCTATCTCCTGTCGGACACGATCTGGACCTGGGAGTTCTCGCATCGACGACGTCCGGAGTGGGACGAGCGCATCGACCGTTTTGCGCGGCACCTCGTCAACGTGGCGCGCACGAGCGACGCCGACGAGATCGTGCTGGTCGGCCACAGCTCAGGATCGTTCCTGGGCACCGAGATTCTTGCGCGAGCGCTGAGGCTCGACCCGTCATTGGGCCGTCACGGCCCCCGCGTGGTGCTGTTCACCATCGGCGGCAATCTTCCGATCGTGGGCTTTCACAAGGTATCGCAGGATTTTCGCGACCATTTGCGGCAATTGGCGCAGGAACCTTCGATCGAATGGATCGATTGCCAGGCCCGCAAGGATGTCATGAACTTCTACCAGTTCGATCCGATCTCGAGTCACGGCATCGAACTCGGCGATACCAGGCGCAATCCGACCATAGTGCCGATCCGCTTCCGCGACATCGTCAAGCCGGAGCACTACAATACCTTCCGCTGGCAGTTCTTCCGGGTGCATTTTCAGTTCGTGATGGCCAATCAGCGCCCGCACCCATACGATTTCTTCATGATCGTATGCGGTCCGGTGCCGCTGAAGGAGCGGATGGCGTTCCCGGAGGCCGCCCTGGAGGTTGCGACCGGCGATCCGGCTACCCGCGAGCGGGCCTGGCGCCGGATCGAGATGTGCGGCGCGGAGGACACGGCTAGCGGGAATTTGCTAGCGCTGGAACCTTCCGCCCGCCGGCACGGTTAAAAACCCTAGACTTTTCAATTCCCCCGCTTGGGGTCCCCGGGAACCCGGTGGCTGGGCGGCTTGGCTTTGCCGATGGCTTTGGTGTAAAGCTTGCCGTTCTATGGCTGTTTGGGGGCAGCTTGCCGCAGATTTGGCGGCAGCGAATACCTTCGAAAGGCTGACGAAAATGACCGGGACGGATGCAGTTACCAGCGTGATGCATATCACATGGTTCGATCCGGGGTGCATCTAGGCTTTCAAATCAGGCGCCGGCCTGCCAAGGCGGCAACTGGCGTCTGGACTCTCACGGCGCAATCGATGCGCCCCCATCTCCGGTCGGGCCGCTGGCCCTGACCTCAAGAACTGGAATATCGCTGTGACCACATACAGTAAGACGCCGCTTCTCGACACGATCCGCACGCCCGACGACCTGCGCCGGCTCAAGGTCGAGCAGTTGCACCAGGTTGCCGACGAGCTCCGCCAGGAGACCATCGACGCGGTTTCCGTGACCGGGGGCCATTTCGGAGCAGGTTTGGGCGTGGTCGAGCTGACGACCGCGATCCATTACATCTTCGACACGCCGCGCGACCGGCTGATCTGGGACGTCGGCCACCAGGCCTATCCGCACAAGATCCTGACCGGCCGGCGCGACCGCATCCGCACGCTCCGCACCGGCGGCGGCCTGTCCGGCTTCACCAAGCGCAGCGAGAGCGACTACGATCCGTTCGGCGCCGCCCATTCCTCGACCTCGATCTCCGCCGGCCTCGGCATGGCGGTGGCGCGCGATCTCTCCGGCGGCACCAACAACGTGATCGCCGTGATCGGCGACGGCGCGATGTCGGCGGGCATGGCCTATGAGGCCATGAACAATGCCGGCGCCATGAACTCGCGCCTGATCGTGATCCTGAACGACAACGACATGTCGATCGCCCCGCCGGTCGGTGCGATGAGCGCCTATCTGTCGCGGCTCTATTCCGGCAAGACCTACCGCTCGCTGCGCGAGGCGGCCAAGCAGATCAACAAGCATCTGCCGAAGGTGCTGGCCAACCGCGCCAACCGCGTAGAGGAATATTCCCGCGGCTTCATGATGGACGGCGGCACGCTGTTCGAGGAACTCGGCTTCTATTATGTCGGCCCGATCGACGGCCATAACCTCGACCATCTGCTGCCCGTCTTGAAGAATGTCCGCGACATGGACACTGGCCCGATCCTGGTCCACGTCGTGACGCAGAAGGGCAAGGGCTATCCGCCGGCGGAAGCTTCCGCCGACAAGTACCACGCCGTGGTCAAGTTCGACGTCGCCACCGGCACCCAGGCCAAGGCCAAGCCGAATGCGCCGGCCTACCAGAACGTGTTCGGCCAGAGCCTCGTCAAGGAAGCCCAGAAGGACGACAAGGTCGTCGGCATCACCGCCGCGATGCCGTCCGGCACCGGCATCGACATCTTCAACAAGGCGTTCCCGAACCGCACCTTCGACGTCGGCATCGCCGAGCAGCATGCCGTGACCTTCGCAGCCGGCCTCGCCGCCGAAGGCTACAAGCCGTTCTGCGCGATCTACTCGACCTTCCTGCAGCGCGGCTACGACCAGGTGGTCCATGACGTCGCGATCCAGAGCCTGCCGGTCCGCTTCGCGATCGACCGCGCGGGCCTCGTCGGCGCCGACGGCGCCACCCATGCCGGCTCGTTCGACAACGCCTATCTCGGCTGCCTGCCGAACTTCGTCATCATGGCGGCCTCCGACGAGGCCGAGCTCGTGCACATGGTCGCAACGCAGGTGGCGATCAACGACCGCCCGAGCGCGTTGCGCTATCCGCGCGGCGAAGGCCGCGGCGTCGAAATGCCCGAAGTCGGCATTCCCCTCGAGATCGGCAAGGGCCGCATCATCCGCCAAGGCAAGAAGGTCGCCCTGCTCTCCTTCGGCACCCGCCTCGCCGAGTGCGAGAAGGCCGCCGACGAGCTGGCGGCGCACGGCCTCTCCGCCACGATCGCAGATGCGCGCTTCATGAAGCCGCTCGACGAAGAGATGATCCTGAAGCTTGCACGCGAGCATGAGATCCTGATCGCGATCGAGGAAGGTTCGATCGGCGGCTTCGGCTCGCATGTGATGCAGCTCCTCGCCGAGCACGGCATGCTCGACGGCGGTCTGCGCATGCGTTCGATGGTGCTGCCCGACGTGTTCCTCGATCACGACACGCCGGCGGCGATGTATGCCCACGCAGGCCTCGACGCCAAGAGCATCGTCGCTAAGGTGTTCGAGACCCTCGGCAAGGATTTCAAGACCGAGACCGTCAAGCTCGCCTGACCTCAGGCTTCCCGCGGATTCCGCGATGAAAATCTATCTGGCAGGTCCTGACGTGTTCCTGCCGGATGCTATTGAGATCGGACGGCGCAAGGCTGAACTTTGCGCGCGTCACGGTCTGAATGGGCTCTATCCGCTCGACAACGCGGTCGATCTGTCGGCACCCGATGCGTCCCTCGTCATCTTCAAGGGCAACGAAGCGATGATGGAGGCAGCCGATGCCATCATCGCCAATTTGACGCCGTTTCGTGGCCCCAGTGCCGACGCAGGCACCGTCTACGAGCTCGGCTACATGGCGGGGCGCGGCAAATTGTGCTTCGGCTATTCCAACGACCCCGCGTCATATGCAACTCGCGTGGCGCGCCTATATGAAGTGACGACGTTGCCCGACGGCCGCTTGGCCGATGGACAAGGCCTCACTGTGGAAGAGTTTGGCTTGCCCGACAATCTGATGATGATGCACGCCCTCGACCTGCACGGCTGCCCGCTCGTGACGCCGAAGGCTGCGCCTGCGGATATCTGGCACGACCTCACCTGCTTCGAGGCCTGTGTCCGCCTTGCGGCAGAGCACGGGCGAAAGACGGGTCGAAGCCAATGAAGAAAAGCGAAAGCGAGCAGGCCCCGCGCAAGCGCGCGGACGTGCTGCTGGTCGAGCGCGGCCTGTTCGAGAGCCGGGCGCGGGCGCGCGCCGCGATCGAAGCCGGGCTCGTGATCGCCGACGGCAAGCAGGTGGCGAAACCCTCCGATACGCTTGCGCCTGATGCGACGCTGTCGGCGGAGCCAGCGCACCCCTATGTCTCGCGCGGCGGCGTGAAGCTGGCCGGCGCGCTGGAGCAATACCCTGTAGACATCGAAGGTCATGTCTGCCTCGATGTCGGTGCCTCGACCGGCGGCTTCACCGAGGTGCTGCTCGCCAACGGCGCAAGCCTGGTGTTTGCGATCGATGTCGGGCACGGCCAATTGCATCCGTCGCTGCGCGACCATCCCAGGGTGGTGTCGATGGAAGAGACCGATATCCGCTCCTTCGAGGGCAAGCGCCTGCCGGCGCGGCCGGATATCGTCGTCATCGACGTCAGCTTCATCTCGCTGAAGCTGGTATTGCCGGTGGCGCTGTCGCTGGCGGCAGCGCCGATGCACCTGCTCGCGCTGATCAAGCCGCAATTCGAGGCGCAGCGAAAGCATCTCAAGCACGGCATCATCCGCAACGCCATGGTGCATCAGGAAATCTGCGACGACATCGCAGCCTTTGCGGCGGCGCAGGGCTGCACGGATATCCAGGTCTTTCCGTCCCCGATCACCGGCGGCGACGGCAACATCGAATTCTTCCTCGGCGCGCGCCGTGGCTGAACGGCTGGTGATCGACCATGTCGGCCATCGCGGCGACGGTGTCGCGATGGAGGGCGGCCAGGCGATCTACGTTCCTTACGCGCTCGCCGGCGAGGCGGTCGAGGTTGCCACCGTCCCCGGCCATCCCGACCGGCGTCGGCTGCTCCAGGTCGAACGCGCCAGTCCCGAGCGCATCGCGCCGTTCTGCCCGCATTTCGGGATTTGCGGCGGCTGCGCGATCCAGCACTGGGATAATGAAAGCTACCGTGCCTGGAAGCGCGACCTCGTCGTCGAGGCGCTGGCGCAGGCCAAGGTTGCGGCCGAAGTCGCCCCGCTGATCGACGCCCACGGCCTCGGGCGCCGCCGCATCACGCTTCACGCGCGGATGGGCACGCATGAAGTGCTCAAGGTCGGCTTCGCCGCGGCAAGCTCGCACGACATCATCCCCGTCGATCGTTGTCCGATCCTCGATCCCGGCTTGAGCGGCGCGCTCGACGCTGCCTGGGCGATCGCCGAGCCGTTGATCTCGATGGGCAAGCCGCTCGACATCCAGGTGACCTCGACCCTCAATGGTCTCGATGTCGACGTTCGCGGCTCGGGCGCCCTGCCCTCGACGATGATCGCCGCACTGTCGCGCATCGCCGAACAGCATCGCCTGGCGCGGCTGACGCGGCATGGCGAGTTGGTGCTGATGCGCGCGCCTCCCGCGGTGACGATCGGAACGGCCCAGGTGATCCTGCCACCGGGCTCGTTCCTGCAGGCGACCGTCGCCGGCGAGGAGACCTTGGCGCGACTCGTCAGCGATCATTGCCAGCGCGCCAAGCATATCGCCGACCTGTTCTGCGGTGTCGGCCCGTTCGCCCTGCGCCTGGCGACGAGATCACGGGTCGCAGCCTTCGACAGCGACGCCGGTGCAGTCGCGAGCCTGCAGAAGGCCGCAACCTCGACGGCGGGCTTGAAGCCGGTCAAGGCCGAGCCGCGCGACCTGTTCCGCCGCCCGCTGGTGCCGCAGGAATTGCGCGACTTTGACGCGGTCGTGTTCGATCCGCCGCGCCAGGGCGCGCAGGCGCAGGCAACGCAGCTTGCCGCAAGCAAGGTGCCCGTCGTCGTGGCGGTGTCCTGCAACGCCGCGACCTTCGCCCGCGACGCCAAGATCCTGATCGACGGCGGCTACAGGATCGAAGGCGTCACACCTGTCGACCAGTTTCGCCACACACCGCACGTCGAGCTCGTCGCACGGTTCACACGCAAGCGCTGACAGCAGTAGCCAAATCGCATCACGCTTGGAGATGCCAGTTGATGTGCCCTCGCCCCTTGTGGGAGAGGGCAGCTCCGATGCCAGCCAAGAACTCGTTTGGGTGAGGGGTTCTCTCCACGGGCCCGCTCGCTCGTGGAGAGAACCCCTTGTATCTGCACGGGCATGATTTGTGCGATGGAAGCGATTTAGCGTCTTGGCCGGTGGCCACCGGCCAAGACGCGTGGCGAAGTCGCCCGTTACCCCTCCGGCCACAACCGT
>NZ_JBVAPG010000179.1:0-15138 GCF_055413685.1 Bradyrhizobium sp. LeoA1Lang
CGCCATCAGACTCGCTCGAAAGCGAATCCAACCCGCACACATCATCGCATGGTCACTTTGGCGTAGAGCTCACCAGGCCGCCGCCCAGCGCGCGCACTTCAAAACAAAAAGACAACTGTAATGTTAGTCGCCCGACGGACTGCACCGACGCGTCAGGTCCGCTTTGGGGTCGTAAGCCGCCTGATTGCGCCGAACTAGTCTCCAAGACAGTAGAATCAGCGGTGCTAGACCCGCTTGGTAGAATGCGGTGATCGGCGGCAATATCGAACTATAGAGTGCAAATGGCGGAGACGGAGGGATTCGAACCCTCGATAGGCCTTTACAAGCCTATAACGGTTTAGCAAACCGCCGCCTTCAGCCACTCGGCCACGTCTCCGGCTGCGCCGATATGCACGACGCGCGGGCGAGCCGCAAGCGGCAGATTGAGGGGACACCGGACTGTGCGCCGGCGTTGGCGACCCGAGGCCTGATTACGCTGTGGATAACATCTGACGTTTAACACGCGACTCGATCGGACAGTGCTGATCTTGAAAGTGGATTTTCGCAGTAATTCTAATTATTTCAAAGAGTTATGGTGCGATCGGCTTGCCAGGGGATAGGGCAGGCTGTCACGGCTGGCTGAACCCTAACATTTACCGGTGTCGAGAAATAACGCGGAACGGCCTCTCAGGCGGTTGAAAGCCCTCTGGGTTCCCTGTTCCCCGCAATCTTGTCTCGGCGCCCATGGCTTGCAGCCCGGCTCAGACGATCTCGCCCTTCTTCGCGCTCACAGATGGCACTCCGAACCAGCCCAGGGCCTCCGTGTGTTCGCAACAGCAGGGTCGCCGCATCTGTCGTTAAGCGCGCTGCTCGGGACCGCCAACCTGCCCTGCCATTCGCCACTCTCTATTCGCTATTCGCCTATTCGACGCTGGCACCGCGGTGGAGGTCGGCTTCGATCTGCAGCCGCGTGCCGCCGCCGAACCGCGCGCGATAGACCTGCAAGTTCTCCATGATCCGCTGCACATAGTTGCGCGTCTCGGAGAACGGGATCAGCTCGACCCAGTCGACCGCGTCGACCTTGGGATCGCGCGGGTCGCCGTAGCGATCGATCCATTTCCGCACGCTGCCGCGGCCGGCATTGTAGGCCGCGAAGGTGAGGATGTAGGAGCCGCGATAGTCCTCGAGCAATCCGCCGAGTTCGGCGGCGCCAAGCGCGGCGTTGTAGACCGAGTCGGTCTTCATCCGGTTCAGATCAAACGCGACGCCGGCGCGCTTGCAGACATAGCGCCCCGCATCCGGCGTGACCTGCATAAGCCCATAGGCTTGCGCCGGCGAAACCACGGCCGGATTGAACGCGCTCTCCTGCCGCGCGATCGCATAGACGATGCTCCGCTCGATGTCCGGGCCGATCGACCTGAAGGACGGAATCCCGTTGATGGGATAGGCGTAGAAGTCGAACGGCAGACCACGGTTGAGCGCGGCCTTGCCCATCAACAGCATGCCGCGCGCATCGCTGTAGCGCGCCGTCAGTTCGCCGAGCCCGACCAGCGCCTCAGGGTCGCCGTTCTCGCCCATGTCGGCGAGCAGGGGAATTGCGAACTCGCGCTCGTCGAGCTCATAGAGCAGTTGCGCCGCGCGCACGATCTCCAACCGTTCGACGCCGCGGCCGCGTGCGCCCGGGACACCGTTCAGCTCGATCTGCGGCAAGCCGAGCTTGGCCCGCGCGAGCTGTCCGTAATAGCTGGTCGATTGCTCGGCCGCGCGCAGATAGGCCGCGCGCGCCTCCTGGTTGCGGCCGGCGGCTTCGGCGGCGCGGCCTTGCCAATAGCCGGCGCGCGCCAGCGCGGTTGGATTGACGCTGCCAACGCCGATGCGGGCGAAATGCTGCGCGGCGAGCCCGGGATCTCTGAGGAAGCGCAGCGCGATCCAGCCGGCGGTGAACTCCTGCTCGGTCTTGTAGATGTCGCGTGCGGGCAGCGCCGCATCGCGGGCGATCAGATAGGCGGTGCGGTTCTCGCCGACGTCGATCATCTTGCGCGCCAGCAGGCGCCGCTCGATCCACCATTCGTCGACATTGAACAGCCTCGCCGGATCCTTCGGCGTGCTCAGCATCAACTGCGCCGCTTCCGCGAACTTTTCCTCGCGGCGGAGCAACTGGATCCGGGCGAACAGATAGCCGGTGTCGCCGTGCAGTTCGCGCGGCACCGCTTCCAATAGCGCCCTCAGGTTGGATGCTCTCTTGTTGGCGCCGATCCGTGCCTTGGCGAGCGCGAGATAGCCCGAGCCCAGCCGCTTGGCCGCGCGCAGGCCGGCAGCCTCCTGCTCGGTGCCATAGAGCATCGTGTCCATGCGCGCCTTGTGATCGCCGGCGGTGAGCAGCGCCCCGAACAGGTCGAGCGCGGTGGTTTCCGTGTCCTCGCTCATGGGATCGCTGCGCCAGGCCTCGCGCGCCAGCCGCTCGGCATTGGCGCGGTCGCCGCGCGCGAGCATCGCTTTGGCCAGCGCGAACCGGCCCTTGGCCGAGACCGGCGACTCGTTCTCGAACCACGACCAGACCGCGGCATCTTCGCGGCGGTCGTCCCACAGCGCAGCCTCGAGACGGCGGCGCAAGAAGGTCTGCGAGGGCCAGCTCGGGTTGGCGGAGATGAAGGCGCGGTAGCGTTCGACCGAGGCGCCGTTGTTTTCGCTGCGCAGGATCAGCCACTCGGCGAGCTTTCTGGCGACGGGGTCGGAGATCGTCGCCTCGACATGGGTCGCATCGCCGGGCTTCTGCTTGCGGACGAGCTCGATGACGTTCTCGAGCGCGTCCTTGTCGCTCTGCGAAGTCGATGAGGTCGCGGCCACAGCGGCAGGCACCGTCGGCTTGCTCCGCGCCGGCGCCGCATGCTGGCGCGTGGCCGGCGCCAAATGGGCTGGGGGCGGAGCAGGTGCGTTGGACGATGTAGCCTTGAGAGCGGTGGCGGTATTCTTGGCGGCTGCAGGTGCGGGCGTGGTGGCGGCAGGCGTGGTTTTCGGAACCACACTGCGCGCGATCGGCCGCGGCTTTGGCAAGGGAACATTTGGGCCGGCCGCGGCTTCTGCCATCGCGGCCAGGGCGAAGGCCAACGCTAGCGATGTCGCCAAGGCGGTCGATCGCAATGCGGCAGCGCGGGGGGAAGGGGGCACGGCTTTCCTCTGCGGCGGCGAATCATCTGATCGCTGAGGCCTTAGCTGTATTTGATTGAATATGTGGACAAATTGCTAAAAGTGTCGCGGAAGCGATATTTGCGCCATGACAGCGGCAAAATCGCGGCTGGCAATGGGACGGGGACTGCGGCCCTTTCGCCTGGCCGCCGGACTCGATATGAATTGGCCTTTCTGACCCGCGCCGCAACCCTTAGAAGTGTTTGGAGGAAGTCCATGGCAGCCAAGACAAAATTCCGCGGCTCGTTCACCGCTTTGGTGACGCCATTCAAGAACGGCTCCGTGGACGAGGCGGCCTTTCGCTCCCTGGTGAACTGGCAGATCGCCGAGGGCACCAACGGCCTGGTTCCGGTCGGCACCACGGGCGAGAGCCCGACGCTCAGCCATGACGAGCACAAGCGGGTGGTCGAATGGTGCGTCAGTGAGGCCAAGGGCAGGGTGCCGGTCATCGCGGGCGCCGGTTCCAATTCGACCAAGGAGGCGATCGAGCTGTCCGAGCACGCCGAGCAGGCCGGCGCCGACGCCGTGCTGGTCGTCACTCCCTATTACAACAAGCCGACCCAGGAGGGGCTCTACCAGCACTTCAAGGCGATCAACGATGCGATTGGAATCCCGATCATTATCTACAATATCCCGCCGCGCTCGGTTATCGACATGTCGGTCGACACGATGATGCGGCTGTGGGAACTGAAGAACATCGCCGGCGTCAAGGACGCCACCGCGAGCATGGTGAGGGTGTCGCAGCAGCGGGCGGCGATGGGTGAGGATTTCAACCAGCTCTCGGGCGAGGACGCGACCGTGCTCGGCTACATGGCCCATGGCGGCCACGGTTGCATCTCCGTGACCTCGAACGTGGCGCCGCGGCTATGCGCCGAGTTCCATGCCGCCTGGCAGAAGGGCGATGTCGCGACCGCGCTGAAGCTGCACGACAAGTTGATGCCGCTGCACACCAACCTCTTCGTCGAGAGCAATCCCGGGCCGGTGAAATACGCGATGTCGCTGCTGGGCAAACTGGAGGAGCGGCTGCGGCTGCCGATGGTGCCGGTTGCCGAATCCACGCGCGTGGCCGTGCGCAGTGCCATGGTGCATGCCGGCCTGATTAACTAAAGCACGTCGGGTGGCGCCTGGCTGGTCCGGTCGGCCAGGTCGAGGAGAAGGGGCTTCGCATGCTCAAGGAATTCCAAGAGTTCGCGATGAAGGGCAATGTCGTCGATCTCGCGGTCGGCGTCATCATCGGCGCGGCCTTCGGCGCGATCGTGAATTCGCTGGTCGGCGACGTGATCATGCCCGTGATCGGCGCGATCACCGGCGGGCTCGACTTCTCCAACTATTTCACGCCGCTGTCGAAGGCGGTTACCGCCAGCAACCTCGCGGACGCCAAGAAGCAAGGTGCCGTATTGGCTTGGGGCAGTTTCCTGACGCTGACCCTGAATTTCCTGATCGTCGCCTTCGTGCTGTTCATCGTGATCCGGCTCATGAACCAGTTGAAGCGCAGCCAAGAGGCAGCGCCGGCGCCGGCGAAATTGACCCGGCAGGAAGAATTGTTGACCGAAATTCGCGATCTCCTCAAGAAATCCTGAAGTGGCCGAGAAAAACGAACGTCCGATCAAAGTCGTCGCCGAGAATCGCAAGGCGCGCTTCAACTATGCGATCGAGGACACCATCGAGGCGGGCATTGCACTGACCGGCACCGAGGTGAAGTCGATCCGCGGCGGCAAGAGCACGATCGCGGAGTCCTATGCGGATTCCAAGAACGGCGAGATATGGCTGATCAACGCCAATATCCCGGAATACCTGCAGGCCAACCGCTTCAATCACGAGCCGAAGCGCCCGCGCAAATTGCTGCTTCACAAGAAGCAGATCAGCAAGTTGATGGGCGCGGTCGATCGCGAAGGCATGACGCTGATCCCGCTGAAGCTCTATTTCAACGAACGCGGTCGCGCCAAGCTGTTGCTCGCGGTCGCCAAGGGCAAGAAGCTGCACGACAAGCGCGAGACCGAAAAGAAGCGTGACTGGGGCCGCGAGAAGGGCCGCCTGCTGCGCGCGCGGGGGTGAGATAAGCGAATAGCGAGTGGCGAATGGCGAATAGCGGCGGAGACCTTCCCTATTCGCCATTCGCTACTCGCCATTCGCCACATGACGGAGCGTAAGATGGCTCAACCAAACCTGCTTGAAGTCGACTGGAGCAAGATCCCCGCGCCGACCGATGATGGCGGCGCCGCGCATCTGGAGGGCATGGCGATCCCGCCAGTCAGCCTGGTGGCGACCGACGATACGTCAGTGACACTGTCTTCGCTGAAGGGACGCACCGTGGTGTTCGCTTATCCGCGCACCGGCGAGCCCGGCAAGATTGCGCTCGTCGACGACTCGGACATGATCCCGGGCGCGCGCGGCTGCACGCCGCAGACCTGCGCCTTCCGCGACCTGTTCGCCGAGCTCAAGGCCGCCGGCGCCAGCCACGTGTTCGGCCTGTCGACGCAGAGCAACGAATACCAGACCGAGATGGCGTCGCGCCTGCATCTGCCGTTCCCGGTGCTCTCGGACGAGACGCTCGAGCTGACGCGGGCGCTCAAACTGCCGACCATGGAAGTGGCGGGGCTGACGCTGATCAGGCGGCTGGCGCTGATCATCGACGACGGGCGCATCACCCACGTCTTCTATCCGGTGTTCCCGCCCGACCGGAACGCCGGCGACGTGCTGGAATGGCTGCGGGAAAATCCGGTAAGCAATTAGATTTGTAGGGTGGGCAAAGCGCAGCGTGCCCACCATTCACGGCCGGTGCAAGAAAGGTGGGCACGCTGCGCTTTGCCCACCCTACCGGATCAGCGATCCAAGTCCGCGCGCACCCGAGCGAATACGTCGCGGAACATCTTCGGCGTGAGCACGCCGGTATTCGTGTTGTAGCGCGAGCAGTGATAGCTGTCGTAGAGGTGGATATTGCCTGCCTTGTGCACGGCGCCGTGCGTAAAGGGCGCAGTGGCATTGCGCAGGCCGAGCGCCTTCACCGTCGATTCATGCGCGATGCGGCCGAGCAGGACGATGGCGCGCAGCCTGGGCATGGTCGCGATCGTCGCCACCAGGAACTTTCGGCAAGTGTTGATCTCGATCGGCAACGGCTTGTTCTGCGGCGGCACGCAGCGCACGGCGTTGCTGATCCGGCAATCGATCAGCCGCAAGCCGTCGTCCGGCCGCGCCTCGTAGACGCCCTCGGCAAAGCCGAACTCCAGCAGCGTCGCGTAGAGCAGGTCACCCGCATAGTCGCCGGTGAAGGGGCGCCCCGTGCGGTTGGCGCCCTGCAGCCCCGGCGCCAGCCCGACGACCAGCAGCCGCGCCTCGGCGTCGCCGAAGGACGCCACCGGCGAATTGAACCAGCCCGGCTGCTTCGTACGCGCCTCGGCGCGAAACTCGGCGAGCCGCGGACAGAGCGGGCAGTTGCTATCGGGTTCGATGGAGGCGGGAAGGAGGCTAGTCGTCGAAATCGTCGTCATCGGCCCGGGGCGCCGTGGTGGTGGCGCGCTGCAGGAATTGCGGCGCGTGGTGGCGAGACTCGCCGCGCTCGCGCGGGGCCGGGCGCTCGGACGGGTCGCGGCCGAGCTTGGATTGCAGTTCCACCAGGTCGGTGAAGACGTCGGCCTGGCGGCGGAGTTCGTCGGCAATCATCGGCGGCTGGCTTGCGATGGTCGAGACTACGGTTACCCGGACGCCGCGCCGCTGCACCGCCTCGACGAGCGAGCGGAAATCGCCGTCGCCGGAGAACAGCACCATCTGGTCGATATGCTCGGCAAGTTCCATCGCATCGACCGCGAGCTCGATGTCCATGTTGCCCTTCACCTTGCGGCGGCCGCTGGCGTCGATGAACTCCTTCGTGGCCTTGGTGACGACGGTGTAGCCGTTGTAGTCAAGCCAATCGATCAGCGGCCGGATGGACGAATACTCCTGATCCTCGATGATCGCGGTGTAGTAGAAGGCGCGGAGCAGGGTGCCGCGGCTCTGGAATTCCTTCAGGAGGCGCTTGTAGTCGATGTCGAACCCGAGCGTCTTGGCGGTTGCATACAGATTGGCTCCATCGATAAAGAGCGCGATCTTGTTGGAAACGGGTGACGACATCAAAGTTTCTCGCCTTTTGTTAGCTTCTCGGCGCAGCGGCGACGAGCCGCGCACCTTAGTTTCGCGTTGCAGCCTAAAGTCCGGTGAATCTTTCCCAACCACAGTCACCATCGCAATTATGGTGCGGCGAGGGCGAAATACCTACACTTTTGACGATGCAATGAAGAGAGTTACTTGTCCACAACGGCGCTTAGCCGCGTTACGGACGCTCCGGCCTTCTGGCCCCCTCACGGGTTAGCAGAGGTTTGGGCGAAGGCAAATCACAAATTTAATCTTGCGAAACCCCGCTTCGCCCTATAACTAACGCACAATAATCAGCAAATTCCTGTCCCAACTTAACGGAGCGACAGCATATGGCGCGCGTCACCGTCGAAGATTGCATTGATAAGGTCGACAACCGGTTCGACCTGGTCCTGTTGGCTGCCCATCGCGCTAGGATGATATCCTCGGGATCACAACTCACGGTTGATCGAGACAACGACAAGAACCCGGTCGTGTCGCTCCGCGAGATCGCGGACCAGACTATTTCCCCGGAAGACCTGCGCGAGGAACTGGTGCACTCGCTGCAGAAGTTCGTCGAGGTCGACGAGCCGGAGCCCGACACCGTGCCGCTGATCGGTTCGGCCGGCGCCAGTGTCGATGCTGATGATACCGAAGTGGCGATGGAGCGGATGACCGAGGAAGAGCTGCTGAAGGGCCTCGAGGGCCTCGCGCCGCCGGAAGAGCAGCCCGAAGAGGACGAATAGGTCCTCGCGGCGGTCCCCAACACGTTTGAACTGGCTGAAGGCCCGGGCACTGCCCGGGCCTTTGCTTTTGTTGACATTCCGACCGCGAGATGCGTCCCTGAAGCCTTGACGGAAATTGAACGATTTTCGGTTCGAACAGGCTAAAGCTTGGTTCGAAAGCGCACTAGATTAAAGGCGCGAGCCGCGGTCGGCTCGCGAGTTGAGGCAGTCATTCCATGGCGTATTGGCGCCGCACACCCCGCCAGATGCAGGCTGCGACCGACGCGGTCGCGGTGGCGCCTGACTCCGCGGTGGTGCAGAAGCCGCCCAAGCCGCGCGCCCGCATGATGCGGCAGTACGACCTGGTCGAGCGCGTCCGCTCCTACAATCCCGATACCAACGAAGACCTTTTGAACCGCGCCTATGTCTACGCCATGAAGGCGCATGGCACCCAGACCCGGGCGTCGGGCGATCCCTATTTCTCGCACCCGCTCGAGGTGGCGGCGATCCTGACCGGCCTCAAGCTCGACGACGCCACCATCGTCGCGGCGCTGCTGCACGACACCATCGAGGATACCGAGGCGACGCGGGCCGAGATCGACCAGGTGTTCGGCCACGAGATCGGCGCGCTGGTGGAGGGGCTGACCAAGTTGAAGCGGCTCGAGCTCGTCTCGCGCGAGGCCAAGCAGGCGGAGAACCTGCGCAAGCTGCTGCTCGCGATCGCAGATGACGTCCGCGTGCTCCTGATCAAGCTCGCCGACCGCCTGCACAACATGCGCACGCTGGAGTTCGTGCCGCCGGCCTCGCGCCGCCGCATCGCCGAGGAGACGCTGGATATCTACGCGCCGCTCGCCGGCCGCATGGGCATGCAGGAGATGCGGGAGGAACTCGAGGACCTCTCGTTCCACGTGCTCGATCCGGAAGCCTATGCGGTGGTCAAGCATCGGCTGGATGCGCTCGCCGAGCGCAACCGCAATCTGATCGGCGAGATCGAAAGCCAGCTTTCGAAGAACCTGCAGAAGAACGGCCTTTCCGCGCGCGTGTACGGCCGGCGCAAGCAGCCGTTTTCGATCTGGACCAAGATGGAGCGCAAGTCGATCGGCTTCGAGCAGTTGTCCGATATCTACGGCTTCCGGATCGTGCTCGGCGACGTCGAAGCCTGCTACCGCGCGCTCGGCGTCGTGCACACGACCTGGCCGGTCGTGCCCGGGCGTTTCAAGGACTACATCTCGACGCCGAAGCAGAATGACTACCGTTCGATTCACACCACCGTGATCGGTCCCGGCAAGCAGCGTGTCGAGCTGCAGATCCGCACCGAGGAGATGAACCAGATCGCCGAATTCGGCATCGCGGCGCATGCGTTCTACAAGGACGGCACGGGCTCGCCGACCGAGCGGTTGAAGCACGAGTCCAACGCGTTTGCCTGGTTGCGCCATACCATCGGCATTCTCTCCGAGAGCGCCAATCCGGAAGAGTTCCTGGAGCACACCAAGCTAGAGCTGTTTCACGATCAGGTGTTCTGCTTCACGCCGAAGGGCAAGCTGATCGCGCTGCCGCGCAACGCGAATGTGATCGACTTCGCCTATGCCGTTCACACCGACGTCGGCAACAGCGCGGTCGGCTGCAAGATCAACGGCAAGTTCGCGCCGCTGTCCTCCGAGCTGCAGAACGGCGATGAAGTGGAGGTCCTGACCTCGAAGGCGCAGTCGGCGCCGCCGTCGGCCTGGGAAGCGCTCGCGATCACCGGCAAGGCGCGCGCCGCGATCCGGCGCGCCACCCGCGCCGCGGTGCGCGACCAATATGCCGGGCTCGGCCGTCGTATCATCGACCGCCTGTTCGCCCGCGCCAAGATCGAATACGCCGACGACAAGCTGAAAGGCGCATTGCCGCGGCTGGCGCGCACCTCGATCGAGGATGTCCTGGTTTCCGTCGGCCGTGGCGAACTGAAAGCCTCCGACGTCGCGCGCGCGATGTATCCGGATTACAAGGAAGAGCGGCTGGTGCGCTACGGCACCAAGAAGGCGCTTGCCGCCAAGGCGCAGACGCCGCCGCATCCGGCGCGCGCGGCTTCGGTGATCCCGGTGCGCGGCATCAATTCCGAATTGCCGGTCAAGTTCGCGCCGAACGGCGGCGCGGTGCCGGGCGACCGCATCGTCGGCATCGTGACGCCGGGCGAGGGGATCACGATCTATCCGATCCAGTCGCCGGCGCTGAAGGATTTCGAGGACGAGCCCGAGCGCTGGCTCGATGTGCGCTGGGACATCGACGAGACCATGCCGCAGCGCTTCCCGGCGCGCATCCTGGTCCACAACGTCAACGAGCCCGGCAGCCTCGCGCAGATCGCGACCGTGATCGCCGAGCATGACGGCAACATCGACAACATCCACATGTCGCGCCGCTCGCCTGACTTCACCGAGCTGACCATCGACCTCGAGGTCTATGACCTCAAGCATTTGAGCGCTATTCTCGCCCAGTTGCGCGCGAAGGCCGTGGTGGCACGGGTCGAGCGCGTCAATGGGTAGGTCATCGTCATTGCCGGGCTTGACCCGGCAATCCATCTTTTCAAGAAGATGGATGCGCGGGTCGAGCCCGCGCATGACAGTCTAGGTTTTCTGGCAGCGAGTTACATCATGCCCGTTCCGCCGCTCCGCCTTGGAGTCAATGTCGATCACGTCGCGACGCTACGTAATGCGCGGGGCGGGGCGCGGCCCGATCCGGTGCGCGCGGCGCTCTTGGCCATCGAGGCCGGTGCCGACGGCATCACCGCGCATCTGCGCGAGGACCGGCGCCACATCCGCGATGAGGACATGGCGCGGCTGAAGGCGGAGATATCAAAGCCCCTCAATTTCGAGATGGCGGCGACCGACGACATGCTCCGGATTTCGCTCGCCACCAAGCCGCATGCGGTCTGCCTGGTGCCGGAACGGCGGCAGGAGCTTACCACCGAGGGCGGGCTGGACGTGGTCGGCCAGCATAATGCCCTGGCCCCGTTCATCGCGCGGCTGAGCCACGCCGGCATCCGGGTGTCGCTGTTCATCGCCGCCGACCCCAGGCAGATCGAGATGGCGGCGAGGCTGAAGGCGCCGGTGATCGAGATCCATACCGGCGGCTGGTGCGATGCCGTGGTCGACGGTGACAGGGAAAAAGCGGAAGCCGAGTGGCGGCGCATCGTCGAAGGCGCCAAAATGGCGCAGGCGGCCGGGCTCGAGGTCCATGCCGGCCACGGGCTCGACTATGATACGGCCGAGACGATTTCGGCGTTGCCCGAGATCAGGGAACTCAATATCGGCTACTTCATGATCGGCGAGGCGATCCTGGTCGGCTTGAAGGAGACCGTCCGCGCCATGCGCGCGGCGATGGACCGTGGCCGCAAGGCGATCGAGGGTGCGGGCGCGGCATGATCCTCGGTATCGGCTCCGACCTGATCGACATCACCCGGATCGCCAAGGTGATCGAGCGCCACGGCGACCGTTTCCTCGACCGCATCTTCACCGACGTCGAGCGCGCCAAGGCGCTGCGCCGCGCCAACAGCGAGAAGATGGTGGTCGCGACCTATGCCAAGCGCTTCGCCGCCAAGGAGGCCTGCGCCAAGGCGCTCGGCACCGGGATCATGCGCGGCGTCTGGTGGCGCGATATGGGGGTGGTGAACCTGCCCGGGGGGCGCCCGACCATGCGGTTGACCGGCGGGGCACTGGAGCGGCTCAAGCAAATCACCCCTGATGGACTCGAGGCGCAGATCGACCTTTCGATCACCGACGACTGGCCGCTCGCGCAGGCCTTCGTCATAATTTCGGCGGTCGCGCCGGCCAAACCTTGAGTCGGTGGACAGTGCGGCGCTCCGGAATCGGGTAAAACTAAAAAATCGTTGATTTTTCAATTGATTATGAAGTTTTAACGTGGCTCTTGATTGCGCGCCCCGTAACAACCGTCTAAAACGCCGCAGGGTAAACCGAGCCAGGGCAAATTCGGGTTCGCGCCGGGACTTGCTCTCTACACCAGACGTAGGAACATCTTCGTGACGCGAACGCGGAAAGCGCGATTCGCGTGAGGAGCGCGTTCTGCCACCGCGCAGTTAAGGCAGTTGCGGGAATTGGGAAAGCGATGAGCGTGACCACAGGGACGAAATCCGAAAGCGGCCTCGGCGAGACAGTCCGGGTCGTCATCCACGCGCTGATCATCGCGCTCGTGATCCGTACCTTCCTGTTCCAGCCCTTCAACATCCCGTCTGGCTCGATGAAGGCGACGCTGCTGGTCGGCGACTACCTGTTCGTGTCGAAATATTCCTACGGCTACAGCCACTACTCGATCCCGCTGTCGCCGCCCCTGTTCTCCGGCCGCATCTTCGGCTCGGAGCCGAACCGCGGCGACATCGTCGTCTTCCGCCTGCCGAAGGATGATTCGACCGACTACATCAAGCGCGTGATCGGGTTGCCCGGCGACCGCATCCAGATGAAGGAAGGGCTGCTCTACATCAACGACGTCCCGATCAAGCGCGAGCGGCTCAGCGACTTCATCGGCGAGGACCCCTGCGGATCCGAGGCGACCGCACGTGTCAAGCGCTGGAAGGAGACGCTGCCCAACGGCGTCAGCTATGAGACGCTGGATTGCGTCGATAATGGCTTCTACGACAACACCAATGTCTACACCGTGCCGGCCGGCCACTTCTTCATGATGGGAGACAATCGCGACAATTCGACCGACAGCCGCGTGCTGTCGGCGGTGGGCTACGTGCCCTTCGAGAATCTCGTCGGCCGCGCGCAGATGATCTTCTTCTCGATCGGCGAGGGCGAGCACGCCTGGATGTTCTGGCGTTGGCCGACCGCGGTGCGCTGGAATCGCCTATTCACCATCGTGCGATGAAAGACGATACGCCTGTCATCCAGAGTCTTCCGACTGCCGGCGAGCCGAGCGAGCAGCCCGACGCGGTCGGCACCGCTGCGCCGAAGAAGAAGCGCAGCAAGGCCAGCAAGGCGGTCGCCGAGAAGGAGGCGGTCGCCGCAACCGAGGCGCGTATTGGCTACAAGTTCTCGGATCCGGCGCTATTGATGACGGCGTTCACCCATGTTTCCGCGCTGAAGCCGGCCACCCGCCACCGCGCCGACAGCTACCAGCGGCTTGAGTTCCTCGGCGACCATGTGCTCGGATTGATCATCTCCGACATGCTCTATCGCGCCCATCCACGCGCGGACGAGGGCGAATTGTCGAAGCGTCTCGCCGATCTCGTGCGCAAGGAAAGCTGCGCCGACGTCGCAGAGCAACTCGGCCTGCTCGACGACATCAAGCTCGGCATGGTCAAGGCGGTCGAGGGGGCACGGTTGCGCAAATCCGTGCTGGGCGACGTCTGCGAGGCCGTGATCGGGGCGATCTTCCTCGACGGCGGCTACGAGGCCGCGGCGAAATTCGTCGAGCGGAACTGGATCGACCGGATGCGCAAGCTCCGCCGGCCGCTGCGCGATCCCAAGACCATGCTGCAGGAATGGGCGCAGAGCAGGGGCCTGCCGACGCCCGTCTACCGCGAGGTCGAACGCACCGGGCCGCATCACGATCCGCAATTCCGCGTTGCCGTCGATCTGCCGGGCTTGGCGCCGGCCGAAGGCGTCGGCCCGAACAAGCGCGCGGCGGAGAAGGCGGCGGCGTCCGCAATGATCGCCCGCGAAGGCGCCGGCAGTCATGACGGCTGAGTCGAGGGCGGAGACCGATCCGGCCGGGACGCGTTGCGGCTTCGTCGCCCTGATCGGGGCGCCGAACGTCGGCAAGTCGACGCTCGTCAACGCGCTGGTCGGCTCGAAGGTCACCATCGTCTCGCGCAAGGTGCAGACGACGCGCGCGCTGATCCGCGGCATCGTGATCGAGGGCAATGCGCAGATTATCCTGGTCGACACGCCCGGCATCTTTGCGCCGCGGCGGCGGCTGGACCGCGCCATGGTGTCGACTGCCTGGAGCGGGGCGCATGACGCCGACCTCGTCTGCGTGCTGCTCGACGCCAAGTCCGGCATCGATGCGGAAGCCGAGGCGATCTTCGCCAAGCTCGATAGCGTGGCCCATCCGAAGATCCTGGTGCTGAACAAGATCGACCTGGTGCCGCGCGAAAAGCTGCTCGCCTCGGCGAAGGCCGCCAACGACCGCCTGCGGTTCGAGAACACTTTCATGATCTCGGCGTTGTCAGGCGATGGTGTCGACGATCTGCGCAGGGCACTGGCAAGCATGGTGGCCGCCGGGCCGTTCCTCTATCCCGAGGACCAGATGTCGGACGCGCCGATGCGGCACCTGGCGGCCGAGATCACGCGGGAGAAGATCTACCAAAAGCTCCACCAGGAACTGCCGTACCAATCGACGGTGGAGACCGATAGCTGGACCGAGCGCAACGACAAGTCGATCCGCATCGAGCAGACGATCTTTGTCGAGCGCGAGAGCCAGCGCAAGATCGTGCTCGGCAAGGGCGGCGCCACGATCAAGTCGATCGGCGCAGAGGCGCGGAAGGAGATCGCCGAGATCACGGGCGTTCCCGTGCATCTGTTCCTGTTCGTCAAGGTGCGCGAAAATTGGGGCGACGATCCCGACCGCTACCGGGAAATGGGACTGGAGTTTCCCAAGGAATGATCGGGCTCTTCCGATGAAAGTACCCAGAAACGTGCTTCTGTTCGAGGTGCTGCTGTATCTGTCGCTGACGCTGGACGCGCTGTCGGTGGCGTTCCAGGACCGCACCCCGGGTGGCGAGATGACCGAGCAGATGATCACGGTCGTCACCTGGATGCAGGCCGGCCTGATCCTGCTGCTGGTCTACTTCGTCTACCTGGCGGCGCAGCACCGCAAGAACTGGCCGCGCTGGGTGCTGGCGGCGGTGCTATTGCTGTCGGTGATCTCGCTGTTGCAGGTGATCGGCAGCACCGGCATCCAGCTCGACAGCGGCGTCGAGGTGATCTCCTGCGCGCTGACGGCGGCGGGGCTCTATTTCTCCTTCACCGGCGACGCCCACGGCTGGTTCAACGCGTGAGGATGCGTAGGGCGGATTAGTCTTACTGAGTCAGAAGGTCGCGGCCGTTAGGGCTGAGAATCAAGTATTTGGAGAGATTCAGAATTTGGCGCACGGAGGGGCCAGATGAATCTCGATCAGCATGGAGAGAGTGAAGCGCGGTTTGCG